>JAAEQP010000141.1 GCA_024231375.1 bacterium
GCGGCAACGATCCTTCCCACCGAGTCATCAAGATGCATCACACACGCGGCATAGTGTCGCGGAACCTCGCCCTCAATCGCGTCGGGTACACGATTCAACCATTTTTCGGGCTCCTTGACCGGCAAATGGACCGCCGTGAACGGCACATAGAGGAAGAACGGATTCGAACCGCGAGCCTCAATCCAATCGACGCCCTCATCGGTAATCAGATCCGTCACATGGCCGGACACATCCAGCAACTCCTCGTTGCGGTGCCAGGTGTAGGTGTACGGCCCCTTCTTATAGCGGTGATTCCACGGACTCACGCCGCCGGCCAGCGAGCCGTAGGAATGGTCGAAGCCATAATGGTTCGGGCCCCACTTCGGAAGTGAGCCGAGATGCCATTTGCCCGTGAGGCACGTGTCGTAACCGGCGTTCTTTAATGCCCGTGCTACGGTCATCGTGTCCGACGGTAAGGCCACTTCGTTCTGCGGAGTCGTGACGCCGAACCGGCTCCAGCAGCGACCCGTTATCAGCCCGGTCCGAGTTGGACTGCACACGGGAGCCACATAGTGCTGCGTGAGTTCGAGTCCCTCACCTGCCAA
>JAAEQP010000142.1 GCA_024231375.1 bacterium
ACGAGATCGGTTGCGTGAATGTTGTCGCGCACCTGCTTGCCCTTGTACCCGAAGATGCGGTACTCGCGACCCGTCATGGCGCATTTCATCAGGTACGCCAGGAAACCGTGCAACTCCGCGCCCGAATGGCCCGGTCCCGTGAGACATCCTCCGCGGAACGCCGCGGTCTTCATCCCGAAGTACCGGCCGTATTCCTGGACCATCACGTCCGCGGCCACCTTGGACGCACCGAACACCGAATGCATGCATTGGTCGATGGACATAGTCTCGTCGATGCCGCGTTCCGCGAACGGATGTGCCGAGTCCACTTCCCAGCGCGTCTCCTGCTCAACCAGCGGCAACCGGTTCGGCGCATCGCCGTAGACCTTGTTAGTCGACGTGTAGACGAACGTTGCCTCGGGACAATGCTGCCGCGTCAGTTCCAGCAGGTTCAGGGTCCCCGTCGCGTTCACCGCGAAATCCGTCAAGGGCTCCCGCGCGGCCCAATCGTGGCTCGGCTGCGCCGCCGCATGAACCACCAGTTCGATGCTCGCGCCAAACTCCTCATACAACTCGCGCATCGCCGATACGTCGCGGATGTCGACCCCGAAATGGTGGTAGTTCGCAAACGATTCCTTCAACGCTTCGGCCGCCCACGCGGTCGACCCTTCATCCCCGAAGAAGTATGATCGCATGTCGTTGTCGACGCCGACCACGGCCTCCGCTTCCCGCGCGAATAGGCGCACCGTTTCCGCGCCTACCAACCCCGCCGAACCCGTCACCAGGACTGTCTTCATGAGCCTCCCCCGCTTGCCGCAGGCACGTCCTTCTAACACCACTCCGCCATGGTACCCCCGTCACAAGCAGAATCCAAGAGCATCCGTCATGGCAATCGCACCAAGATCGCCCGCAGATGGGACGATTCCGAAGATGGAGCCTATTCCACTTTGGGATCACCCGGCCCATCCAACACATGTGGGACTGTTTGGAGTGCGGCATCACGATGCCCCCTCCTCACGTTTTCAGGAATGGTCCCCCGTCGTAGGATGGAACCCGCATCGTGATGCGGGCGGGAAAAGCGGCATCGTGATGCCGCACTCCAAACCCGGACCCCGCCTCCAACGCTCTTCCGGTCTGTATCACGCAGCGCGAAGGCTTTCCTCCCGTCGATTAAGTGCGATTGCCCTAGAACATCCGCCCACGCCGGTTGCAGGGTATAATGGGGGTAACGGTGCGAAGGACCGCGGAAACAACATGGCAACGACCTCACAGACGGTGATATGCGACCTGTGCCCCAAGGCGTGCGCGATTGCGCCGGGGCAGAGCGGGGAATGCCGCGTTCGCGTGAATCTGGACGGCCGCTTGGTCGCCGTCACCTATGGGTATCCGTGCGCGGTGCATGTGGACCCGGTCGAGAAGAAGCCGTTGTTCCATTTCCTGCCCGGCACGGGCATCTTGTCCATCGCCACGGTCGGCTGCAATCTCCACTGCAAGAACTGCCAGAACTGGGAGATTTCCCAGGAGAATCCCGAGAACACGGCGGGGTCTCCCCTGCCGCCGGACCGAATCCCCGAGTTGGCGAAGCAACACGGGTGCCGGTCCGTCGCCTACACGTACACGGACCCGGTGGTGTTCTACGAATACACGATGGACAGTTGCGTTCGCGCGCGGGAGGCGGGATTGCGGAACGCGCTGGTCACCGCGGGTTACATCAACCGCGACCCCATGGCGGCCTTGTGCGAACACGTGGACGCGGCCAACATTGACCTGAAATTCATGTCGGACCGGTTGTACCGCGAAATCTGCGGCGGCACGCTGAAACCGGTTCAGGAGACGTTGGTCCTGGCCAAATCACTGGGCGTGATGGTCGAAGTGACGAACTTGGTCATCCCCACGTTGAACGACAGCGACGAGGACGTCCAGGCGCTGTGCCAATGGGTGGCCGGGAACATGGGCGCGGACACGCCGATCCATTTCTCGCGGTTTCATCCGGACCATCGGATGAAGAA
>JAAEQP010000143.1 GCA_024231375.1 bacterium
GCCGCCAGCATGGCCGAGATGATCAGGCCCGGCAGGCCGATGGGGAGTTGCGTGGCCACATACCGGAACAGGGCCGTGTCGCCCGTGATCCCCTCGGCCTCGGCGGGATGCTGTCCGTAGTAAGCGAACACGGCCAGACCCAGAAACCACAGCATGCATCCGAAGGGCAGTCCAAGCACCACGAAGGTGGCCAGCGACTTCTTCGCCTTTGCGTACGACGACGTGCTCAGCAGCCGCTGAATCGAAATCTGGTCCGAGCTGTTGTAGAACATCTGCTCGATGACGATCGTGATGACAAGCATCCATAGGCTGAGCCGCACATACGGAAGCTTGAGCGGGTTCAGCGTGTAGAAGTCGGGGTCCCTCATGTCCTCGAACCAACGGCCGTTCGTGCGCGCATAGTCGAGTATGCCCAGCACGCCGCCGTCCACCGACCGCGCGCACATGGCTGCAATGACGATCACACCCCCCACCAGCACGATGAATTGGGAAAAGTCCGTCCAAACCACCGCCTTCATGCCGCCCAACGTCGTATAGACGATGCCCACCACGCCGACAAGGCCGATAGTCACCCAGATGGGCCAACCCGCCGCGCCTTCAAACACCTTCGACGACGAATACAGCACCATGGCCAGGTAGGCGATGCGCGTCCACCAGAACACCAGGCTTCCCAACAACCGGACTCCGGGGCCGAACCGCCGCTCAAGATACGCAAAGGGCGTAAACGTCTTCACCTGAAAGTAGAAGCGCACAAACAGAAAGAACCCCAGAATCGCGGCGAACGGCGCAAAGAAGGTGTGTAGGGACTTCGTCAGCCCGTGGGAGAAGGCCTCGCCCGGGACCGCCACCAGGGAAATGGTGCTCATCAGCGACACCATGTACGAGATGCCGATGACGAACCACGGCATCCGCCGGCCGCCGAGCAGGTACTCGTCGGTGTCTTTCTCCTTGCGTGAGAAGAGAATGCCCAAGCCCACCACAAACGTCAGATAGACCGCCATGACGACCCAGTCCAACGTGGCAAGAGACGATGTGGATGCGTCAGTAGGCATACGAACCTCCCCCGTATATGGATCCCCCTGCCCGTGCTGGACACTGCGCGAGGGGCGCTGAGCCCAGCCGGAAGCGGCAATTATACACGACTCGATGGCCCGTGTGGAGGCGGTGCGCACGGCAGACCATGGACCGCGATGAGCCTACCATCCGCACAGGCCGCCTACCCGGCAAAACGCGCCCCTGTCAATAGTTATTCTGGACTTGTGCATTTTTACTTGCAAAAAGACGCAGCTTGTGATAGAAGGGAACCAGGCAAACATGGTTTACGTCATATTTGGCGCGTCGTAATCCATTAAGTCGCGAATGGCGGCCCGCGGGAACCGCGATGAGGGGTGAAGAACTTGGGAACCACATCTGACTGCCCTGTCCGGAAACGCCCGGAAACGGCGCACCCTGACAGAGGAAAATCCAATCCAACCGGCTCCGGCACATCCGACGACCGGGACCACCGGTGCTCCACTCGGCTGGTCCAGACGAAGGACGAGTTCTCGGGCGACCTATTAGACGACGCGCCGGTGCTCAAGGACCCCGCCTCGGCTTCATTGCTGGGACTGGGCGTGGTGGCGTTGGCGCGCCGCCGACTGGCATTGAGAGCGCCGGCGAGGAGACACTGGTAGACTAGAAGTCCGGCCTGAAAGGTCGGCTTCGATAAGGCGCGGCCCCAAGTTCAACCAGAAATACAAGACTTACAGAGGCGAAACAAACGTACTTAGGACGCTTGCCTACTTTCTGGCCGCGCCCCTAGGGCCACGAACGAGAGGTTACCCCCATCTCCCCCGTGGCACGGCTGTGATTGCGCCCGCTCCCCAATGGGTCGCGTTGCGGCCGTGTCTCCTTTTCAGGCTGGAGCGGCGTCAGGACCGCTTGCGTGTGAGCGCGGCGCATGCTCCGGCGGCAAGCACGACGCTGCCACGGAAGTTCGCACGGCCGTCCTTCGGCGGACCGGGCTCATCGGTCTCGGAACAGCTCCCCTCCCCCGCGGTCATCACTGCGTAGTAACTCTTGACGCCGGGATCCTGCGCATCGGCGGCGCACGGCCACAGGATTGCGGCGCAGACGACCACGGCGGCGGCTACAAGTACCGTTCGACGGACCAAACTACGTGACGGCATGCTCGCGTCCTCCCTTGATTGCCCCACTTCCTTAGCTTGGTATACAACGCGG
Organism: bacterium; assembly: GCA_024231375.1. Next base: position 2,221 of record JAAEQP010000143.1, read on the forward strand.
CTTGCCGCTTGTCAAGAGGAGACACCGCGCGGGATGAACCTTGAACGCGCCCCGTCCATATGCTACAGCCTACTTGGAATGCGTGACATACAAGGAACTTGCCCTTCATGAGTTGTACCGACTCCTCGCGCGGCGCGGTTATCCAGCGTGCGGCCATCCCCATGCCCGTCCAGGTCGTCATCGACGATGTGGGCTGGTGGTGTGGCGAGGACGGCCACGATCGGGGCGAGCCCTTTCGCACGGGGATTGACCGCAACCACGTACCCGCGGACTACGAAGCCATTGTCCGCCTCGGGCAAGCGTTGAACATGCGGCCCCAAGCGGCCTTCATTCTGTGCGAATGGGACCGGGACAACATCCTCCGGGAACTGCCAAGTTCCACGTGGATGGGCGCCGCGTGGGACAACCCCCAGCGGACAGGGCCTTGGCACGAGGAAGCGGCCGATATCGTGCGGCGCAACAAAGACCACCTGGAACTGACGCTGCACGGTCTCGGCCACGAGCGCTGGCAGGAGGGCCGGATGGAACGCGCCGAATGGCATGATACCGACGGCCGCATGCGACCCGCGGACGAAGTCCGCAAACGTCTGGAACTCTATGCGCGGATTCTGGACCAGCACGGCCTGGGCCCCTTCCCGGACTCCTACGTGCCCACCGCTTTCCTCCACCGGTTCGGGGCCGAAGATGGTGGACTGGCGACGATTCTGGCGGAGACGGGCGTTACCTTCATCTCCACGCCCTTTGCGGGCATGCACCGCGACCGGGAACCCGAATACCCCCTGTTCGGTATGGACGGGGGCGTCATGACGGCCGACCGAGGACACGACCTGTGCCCATGGTACGCCATTGAGCCCGAACTTGCCGGCGCATTGGAAGGCCCCATCTGTGGAATGCACTGGCCCAATCTGCTCCATTCCAATCCTGAGCGAAACAGCGAGATCGTGGATCGGTGGGTGGGGCTCCTCAAACCCTACGGCCGCGGCGTCGATACCACCCTCGCCCGCGACGCCAAGACCTTCGCCACGCAACTGGTCTATCACACGTGTGCGCAGGTACGCGTGGAGCCGGAGGGTTTGGTTCTCGATCTGTCGGGTCTGACGGCGGTCCGGGAGCGGATGTCGGTGGACGAGGCCCTTGAGGTGCGCTTCAGTGCGCCGACGCCCTGCGTCGCGACGCCCTGCGCCGCGACGGCGGCGGGCGTGCAGGTCGAGGCAGATACGCCGGTCCCTTGCGACGAGGGATTTCTGCACACGATCCGAATCTCTGGCACAGCAAGCCGGGACCTGTTTCGACTAAAGGTCAGGAATCGACAGCCCTAGACGGTTCCAGAAATCCGCCTCCCCCGCCGAGGCACGCGGGGGACCGACCCCGCCGAGGCACCCCAACACGAATCGCCTATCCCTTCTCCCAACATGAACTTACGTTCATATATCCAGAGTGGAGGATCTTGACAGACGATGGAATCTCGTGCGATAGTTCTCGCTTGGGTTTCGTGCCCGATCCGGGAATATTTGACCAAATGTTCACGTTTCGGCCGCGTATGCCAGAGAGGAAGCGGCCGCTGGGCTGGGTCCACGGCTTCACGAAACGGATTGGGGTCCAAACGAGAGGGGGGCCATTCATGAGTCACAGACGAGAAGGATTCACACTGATCGAGTTACTGGTTGTAATCGCCATTATCGGCATTCTGGCGGCCATTCTGCTGCCGGCTCTGGCGCGGGCACGTGAGGCCGCGCGACGCGCGAGTTGTCAGAACAACCTGAAGCAGATGGGCGTGGTGTTCAAGATGTACGCCAACGAAAGCAAAGGCGAGAAGTTCCCCAGCCTGAAGACCCGGGGCAGCAGCGGCGC
>JAAEQP010000144.1 GCA_024231375.1 bacterium
CCTACCCCTCGCTGACGCCCGTTGCGGGGGCCGGACCATCGCGCGAGAGAACCTCCAGCGTGAGTCGATAATTGCCGGTCGAGAAACCATCCGCCTCCAAAAAACGCGTCGCCACGATGAGATATGTGCCGTCCTCTGGCAGCGTGACCGTACAGGTCACTTCCTTGCCAGCCGAGACACCCTTCAACGCCTCCTCGAACTCCGGGAAGAACCGCTTCGTACCGAGGATATAGGGGTAGGCCTGAGCCGTGCCGCCCGGGAACTCGTCGCCATCGACGGTGCCCTTGAAATCAATGATCAACTGGTCGCCATCTTTGGCTTTGCCCTTGGCCGACAGAGCCTCGAACGTGGAATAGCGGCCACGCATCTCTTCGATGGCGCTCTTCACATCCTCTTTGCCGACCTTCAGGATGGGCTTCTCCACGTCGATTCCGCGGTACGTGCCCAACTCGACGCGGGGCGACACTTCGAACTTCAACGCGAAGGCAAGCGGTTCGTCGTCCTTGCGGTCCTTGGCCTCTTCCACGCCGTCAATATCGGGCATGCTGATGGGCTTGAGGTCCTCGTCCTTGACGAGCTTGTGGAAGGCGGCGGTGACGAGTTTGGTTTCGACCTCCCCGCGGACCACCTTGGCAAACTTGCGTTCAATGAGCTTGCGGGGCGCACGGCCGGGACGGAACCCCGGTACCTCGGCCTCGCTCTTCAGCTCGTCGAACATCTTGTTGGCCTGCTCTGCCGTATTGGCAGGCGGGATCGAGACGTTCACCTCGTACGCGCAATCGCCTTTGTACTCCACGTCGTAGGAAGGATCCTCGACAAACGAGAATTCGTCTTCCTCATCGGCGGACGCGTCCTCGGAGGCTTCCTCCTCGGCAGCGGCGCTTTCTTCGAGTTCTTCGGGGGCTTCGGTGGTATCTTTGTCCTTGTCTGCCATAACCCAACTTCGCTTTGCTGGTCTGCGTCCGGCGCCACGCGACGGGTATCGCCACGCGGGTGAAGACGCGTCCTTAATGGTGGGCGAGGCGGGACTTGAACCCGCACATCTTGTCGATACTGGATCCTAAATCCAGCGCGTCTGCCAATTCCGCCACTCGCCCACGAGATCCACACACTGAAACGGTTGGCTACGCACAAAATCTGGGACAACCGGCTGCGCCGCATCGTCCCAGAGAATTCGTCGGAAATTGTAATATGGTGGGCCGCGAGGGAATCGAACCCCCGACCTTGTGATTAAGAGTCACCTGCTCTACCAGCTGAGCTAGCGGCCCATATCAAACAACCGCACGCACCCATCCACTGAATGTAACGGCGCGAATCAATCGTCTGCAAGTCGTCAAAAAAGAAAATGGAGCGGGAGACGGGATTTGAACCCGCGACGTCGACCTTGGCAAGGTCGCACTCTACCACTGAGTTACTCCCGCTCACGAACAGCCCGCCGCGGATACCCGCATCGCGTGCCGTGACGGAGGCGCGGTACAGCAAATTGCCGTGCCTCACATCGGAGCGAAATCCTAGCACATTGCCGAGGACAGTGTCAAGTCGGGCCGCAGCCTGAGATTAGGCATGACCGCCCGCCTCGTCCGCCCTTGTTCTCAGCCCCGGTCGCGGTGCTCTTTGAGCCGCTTGGCCATCAGCGGAGGGCATCCGTTGCACCCGCGCTTCGCCTTCGAAACGCCCTCGGGAATGATGTGAGGGAGGCTTTCGTCGCCCATCACGTCTTCCAAGCGCCGCTCGAAGGCATGGCCCAGCCGGTATTCCTTCTCTCCCAACACCAAACCGCACGTGTACATCGTGCCGCTGGCCCCGATGCACGTCATCGATTCCGGAAGCGTGCAGGTGGGTTCCACGTGGGGTTGGTCCTGTCCCTCCCCCGAACACACCGTGAACCCCATCTCATCGGCGAACCGCATGTCCTCGTGGAGCGCGTCGTCTACGAAGAGAATCACCGATTTCTTGTCGAGGCTTCCAAGCGCGTTCACGTCCTCTTTCAGAAGAGGAGATCCGTAGACATGGAGTCCCACAAGCATGCCGTGCATGGACTGTGCCCACTGGCAGATCTCCGCGATCTCGGGACGCTCAAGGATCCCACAGCCGAGACTGAATATGATGCACCCAACTCCCAGACCGGCCGCCTCGTCAATGATGCTAAGCCAGTCATCCCGGTCCAGCACCTTCGCGGGAGACCGGTTGCCGTTCCCTTTGGCGACACCATCCTCCGACGCATAGAGCCACAGGTACTCAAGCGTCTTGGATTGATCGCCTTCGAAGCTGCCCATGCAGTCTTTGACTGCCTTGCTGATGGTTTGCGGCAGTGCAAAGGGGTTGTCTCCCTCGTACACCCTCTCCCAGCGTTTCTTCGAGCCCACTGTTCATCGATCCCTCATCTTTGCGGGTTGCCGCGATGCCCAGTCTGTACCCCCCCGGGCCAGTTGTCCGAACGCATGCAAACCGCGCTTCAATTCTTGACCGGCGTCACCTCTCCGCTACCGCTCCGTAACCGGAGAAATCAAACAAGTTCTCCTTAACATCACATATTGAAAGAGCTTGTGGTCTCCTGGCGAGGACTGCGGGCTCCACGGCCGTGCCATCCTTCTTGGAGAGGGGCCTTACCCTCGCTAAGGGCTCTTTCCGTTGCATCAGGCCGTCAACCTACGCAGCTACCTAACTGAGCCTTGCGAATTCCACCAGCACCCGAGAAGCCGACTCGCGCTGACTTCCGGTCTCCTTAACATCCTGAACCCGGGATTCATTTCGCGGTTCCGTGACACGCGTAACGAGCATCGTAGCGCCCGCCGACGAGAATCCCGACCCGTTCGGTCTATTCCACCGGCCACGGAAACGGTGTACGGCGCAAGTGTCCTCGCTACCATACGGCCACCCACGAAAAACAAGGACGTATTCTGCGCTATTGGCGGCGCTGTGTCAATCCCCTTCGGGGAGGTCCGCGGAATACGTGGATGCCGGACGCTTCTCATCGCGTCGCGAACCGGCTTCTTGCCCTTGCTCCGGTGGCGCTCGCTATGCCTATAATGCCACCAACATAGGAAGGATGTGCCGATGAAACTGATGATTATGACCGATCTCGAAGGCGTGGCGGGCGTGAAGAACCATGAGGATTGGTGTCGGCCGGATTCGCGCTACTATGCCGTGGGGTGCCGGTTCCTGACCGAGGAGGTCAACGCGGCCGTGGATGCGTTCTTCTCCGAAGGCGTCAAGTACGTGCGCGTGGTGGATGGGCACGGCCCCGGCGCCGTCGACATCGAGTTGCTCGACCCGCGGGTCGAATACGCCCGCGGCTGGGACGAGAAGGTGTGGCCTTTCGGGCTGGACGACAGTTTCGACGGCATTGCCTGGATCGGCCAGCACGCCAAGGCCTCCACGGAGTATGCCCATCTCTGTCATACGCAGAACTTCGGCTACATCGATCTGTCCGTCAACGGCGTGTCCATCGGCGAATTCGGTCAGCTCGCCATGTGCGCATCGGAACTGGGCGTGCCTGCCTTCCTCGCCACGGGCGACCTGGCCTTCACCAAGGAAGCCGAAGCCCTTGTGCCCGGTGTCGTGACCTGTGCCGTGAAACGAGGCGTCATGGGCGGCACGGGCGAGGAGTGCATGCGGGAGGAATACGGACGGCGCAACGCCGGGGCAGTCCACGTGCCACCCGCGCGCGCGCGCCAGATGATCGGCGACACGGCCAAGCGCGCACTCCGCATGCTGCGTACCGACCCGCCGCTCCCGGTCCATCTTCAGGCGCCGTACGAGCGCGTGGGGGTGTTTCGTCCGACCGAAGCGGGAGAACCGAAGACCGTTTCGCGACAATCGCACCCGGATTCGGTCATTGAACTGATGCGCCTGCCCATGCAGCCCAAGCCCATGGAATAGACGTTCCGACCGCGGCCGACCGCGAGGCTGCCCAGGAACCGACCGTGCCGCCGTGCAGCGCACGCGAGCATGAACCGAAGTCGTGAGAAGGAATGACGAATGAAAGCGTTTTACTGTGCCGGTACACACTGGGACCGGGAATGGTACGAGACGTTCCAGGAATACCGCATGTGGCTCGTCGAGCAGATCGACGAGGTCATGGATCTCATGGATGAGGATCCGGACTTCGAGTATTTCCATCTGGACGGGCAGGCGGTGGTGTTGCAGGACTACTTCGAGATCCGCCCGGATCAGAAAGAACGACTCCTGGACTTTCTCAAGAGTGGTCGCATTCTGGCTGGTCCTTGGTACGTGCTGCCTGACGAATGGCTCATTTCCGGCGAGAGCTTTGTGCGCAACTTCATGACCGGCATGCGCGTGTGCCGCGAACTTGGCTTCGAGCCCATGGACTTCGCTTACACGCCCGACCAGTTCGGGCATGTGGCCGCGCTGCCCATGATCGTCAAGGGATTCGGCCTGAAGGCCGGCATCTGTTGGCGCGGTACCCAGGACGAGGATTACCCCGCCCAGTTCGTGTGGGTCGGACCTGACGGCAGCCGCATGGTCACCCACAAGCTCACCGACGCCGGTGGCTACAACGCATTCGACGAGAAGGTCCGCGTGCCCGTCGAGAAGGCGGATTTCAGCATCGAGACCCTGAAGGAGAAGTTCGACGCGTTCCTGGAGAAGGAAGGCGGACGGACCTCCGCGCCCGTCATGCTCATGATCGACGCCGTCGACCATCAGCGCGCACCCAAGTCCATGCCCCGGATTATCCAGGCGTTGCGCGATCAGTATCCGGACATCGAGTTCGTCTGGGGCACGTTCCCCTCGTACGCCGACGAAGTGCTGAAGCACGAGGCCGACCTGCCTGAACGCACCGGCGAACACCGGCAACCCGCCCGGGATGCCTTGCGTCATGCCCAGTACCTCATCGTTCACACGTTGTCCTCGCGGTACCCCATCAAGCAGCAAAACGACCAGTGCCAGGCAATGATGGAGAAGTGGGCAGAACCTTGCGCCCTCTTCCAGACCATGCCGTGCCCCGGCGCGGCCGACGAGACGCTGTTCAACAACGCCCATGCCGCAACCCGGAACACGCGCTACCTCGACGTGGCCTGGGAGTACCTCATCAAGAACCACCCCCACGACTCCATCTGCGGGTGCAGCATCGACCAGGTCCATCGCGACATGATGTATCGGTTCGACCAGTGTTCGTTGATCGCCGATGGACTGGTGCGCCGTGCGATGGCGCACACGGCCTGTTCCACGGGCTACACCAAGTCACCCGACAAGATCGTGGTCCATAATCCGTTGCCTTTCCGGCGCAAGGGCGTGTTCGATGTTTCCGTTCTGTTCAAGCCCGACTGGCCCACCACCTTCATGGACGGACTGGCCACGGCCGAACGGATCAACAAGTTTGTGTTGAAAGACGCTGGCGGCGACGAGGTACCCTTCCAACTGCTGCGTATCGACCGGGGCGCCATCGCGAAAGGGGTTTCGGAGATTGGGCGGCCGACCACCGATGCAGGCGATGTCTACCATCTCGCTGTAGATATGGAATTGCCGCCATGTGGCTTCACCGGTCTCTCGGTCGAACCTTCCGACGAGGCGACCCGCAATTTCGGGTCCCAACTGGACGACGCGTTCACCGCGCTGAATGAGCACATCGGGTTCGCCCTGGAACCGAACGGCACCGCCCTGCTGATGAACCGCACGCTGGACCTCGTGTACGAGGACCTGTTCATCTACGAGGACTGCGGCGACTGCGGCGACGGGTGGACGCGCGGCAAACTCGTGAATGACCTCGTCGTGCGCACGCCGGGATCGCGCGTGACCACGGCTATCGAGGAAGACGGCCCTCTGCGTACCGTGCTCCGAATGGAACGCGAGTTCGACCTCCCGCAAGACATGGGCCGCCGCACCTACTGGCGATCCGGCGACCGCACGCCCATGCGCGTCGTGGACCGTGTCACCCTCGACAAAGGGTCGCCCGTGGTGAAGGTGCGGACGCGCATCGAGAATACCGTGAAGGACCATCGCTTCCGCGTGTTGTTTCCCACCTCGCTGGAGACAGATCAATCCTTCGCGGAAACGCCCTTCGCGGTCGTGGCGCGCGACATCGATATCCCCCCCGAAACCGCCCGATGGCACGAACGGGTGAATCCGGAGAACGCGTTCTCCACCTTCTTCGGCCTGCAAGGCCAGGAGGGAGGACTGGCCATTCTGGCGCCCTTCGGGCTGCACGAATACGAAGTCACGCAAAACGGCGAACGGGCGTTGGCCCTAACGCTGTTCCGATCCACCTTCCAGACCGTGGCCACATCGGGTGAGCCGGACGGCCAACTTCAGGGACCCCTTGAATTCGAGTACTATCTGTTCCCATTCGTGGGGCAGTTCGATCCTGTCGAGGCACTTGAGCACGTCGCAGAGGCGCAGGCCGGCGTGCGGACCCATGCCACCGAGGAGCTTCCCCAGACCCATTCGTTCCTGCATCTCGACGAGTGCAACGTGGCCGTGACCGCAATGAAACCGGCCGCAGACGGTAACGGCGGGATTGTGCGTCTGTGGAATCCCAAGGACACCGACATGGCCGACCGGTTGATCGTGACGAATCCCGTGAAGTCGGCGGCGTACTGCGATCTCAACGAGCGCGAACTGAATCCCATCACCGTGGACGACGAGGGCGCCATCCCCGTCGTGGTGAAGGCCGGCGGTCTCGCTACCATCCGGTTCGCCTGGTAGCGGAATACCGCGCACAGCCATCACGACAAGGAGCCTCAATACAATGCAATACCGCCCATTTGGCAATACGGGATTCAGCGTCTCGGCACTCGGATTCGGCACCATGCGGCTGCCCACTACCGATGGCGACAAGCCCCGCGTCGACCGGGCGGAGACCACGCGCATCATCCGCCACGCCATCGACCAGGGCGTGAACTACGTCGACAGCGGGTACACCTACCAGGGCGAGGAGAGCGAGGTCGCCCTCGGCGAAGCCCTCCTTGATGGATACCGCGATCGGGTGGCCGTCGCCACGAAGCTGCCCGTATGGTTGGTTGAGTCGGAAGCCGACGTGGAGAAGTACCTCGACATTCAGCTTCAGCGGCTTCAGACGGACCGCATCGATTTCTACCTCATCCACAACCTGAACCGGGTGCTGTGGCCGCGCGCGACGGACCATAGCGTCATCCCGGCCCTCGAACGCATGCGCGACAAAGGCAAGATCGGTCACATCGGGTTCTCGTTCCACGACACCTTCGACCTGTTCAAGGAGATCGTGGATTCGTACGACGGATGGGAGTTCGTGCAGCTTCAGTACAACTACATGAACGAGACCGTGCAGGCAGGCACGGCCGGCGTGGAGTACGCCGCTGCCAAGGGACTGCCAGTTGTCGTGATGGAACCCCTCCTCGGCGGCTGCCTGGTCGATGCCCCCGCGCCGATCCGCCAGATCTTCGCCGAGTCATCCGCCCCCGACCGCGCCCCCGTGGACTGGGCCCTGCAATGGCTCTGGAACCGGCCCGAGGTCGCCACGGTTCTCAGCGGTATGGGCACCATGGGCCAGGTTGAGGAGAACCTGGCGTGCGCCGATGCGTCGGGCGTGGGCCGTCTGTCGGACGACGAACTCGAAACGCTACGCTGCGCGGCACGCGCCTACGACGATATGCATCCCATCCCCTGCACCAAGTGCCGGTATTGCATGCCGTGCCCCCACGGCGTGGACATCCCCCGCAACTTCTCCATGTACAACGACGCAAAGGTCTTCGGGGGCGGGCAGGTCAACCTCAATCGCGCCATCTACAACAACTTCGTCGACAAGTCCGCCCGCGCCGACGCCTGCACCCAGTGCGGCGAGTGCCTGCCCAAATGTCCCCAAAGCATCAAGATCCCCGACCTCATGCCCCAAGTCCACGAGGAGTTGGTGCAGGCGTAAGGGCTGGCATGGCGCAACGTCATCGGCCAGGACCGTCCAGCGGAATAAATGGGGACAGTAACCATTTCTTGCGCGTGTGCCGTCTTCGTGCTATCCTTGGTGCATGGCTAGGCAAGCGAGAGTCGTGGTTCCCGGTGTTGCTCATCACGTGACCCAGCGGGGCAACAACGGACAGGACGTGTTCTTCGTCGACGATGATTACGGCGTGTACCTGTCGTACTTGAAGGAGAGCGCGGCGCGGTACGGGTTGGGCGTCTCCGCGTATTGTCTGATGACGAATCACGTTCACCTCGTGGCGACGCCGGAGACCGAAGAGTCGCTGTCGAGGACGCTGGGCCGAACGCATCTCATGTACGCCCAGTATGTGCATCGATTGCACGGGCGGTTGGGGCACTTCTGGCAGAGCCGGTTCTATTCGTGTCCCTTGGACGACGCCCACGCGCACAACGCCGCGGCGTACGTGGAGTTGAACCCGGTCCGCGCGGGGATGACGGCACGGGCGTGGGACTATGCGTGGTCGAGCGCGGCGGCGCATTGCGGGGAGGGGGGCGACCCGTCGGGCGCGTTGGAGCTAGGTGCGTGGTTCGATGCGATGCCAGCCACGAAGTGGAAGAAGACGCTGAAGGCGGTGGCGAAGTCGAAGGGAGCTGTTGAAGGCTTGCGCCTGCACACGCGCACGGGGCGCCCCTTGGGCGACGACACGTTCCTAAGCAAGGTGGAGGCGTTGGTCGGACGGCGCGTGCGCGCGGTGCCCAGAGGCCGCCCCAAAGGCAGCAAAGACACGAAGAAGCGGAAACGGCGAAGCGCTTCGGCAAAGGCACGGAACGCTAGCTAAAAATGGTTACTGTCCCCATTTGTTCCCACTGTCCCCATTTGTTCCCATTTGTTACCCCATTTGTTAAACGTCCTGTATATGGACGGGCACGTAGAATTCATCAGGTACCCGGGAGAATCGCCGGCCAGCGTAGCCA
>JAAEQP010000145.1 GCA_024231375.1 bacterium
CGACACACGAACCGTCGCAGGCCATGAAGTTCAGGCAGATCTTGTTCGCGGGCAAATTGAATTTTCGCATCAATTCGAGACGCAACCGGCCCGCATAGGAAAAGTAGTGGCGCCAGTCGCCGATGTATCCGTCCAGATCGGGGCGCTCCGCGAGTGCCGGGTCGAACGCTCCCTGTGACAGCGGCTGCTTGAAGGTCTCCGAATTCGGGTCCTCATCGTACAGGTAGATGGGCGGATTCGCGCTGGCCCGGTCGATGCTCGACCCCATCACCAGAACATGGATCGCCTCGCCCTTCCAGAGCTTCTGCATGGTACGCGGAATGTGCCGGTAGTAGGCGTATGCCTGTCGCTCGGGTGCGGTGGCGAACCGCGCCTTTTCGCCCCGGCACAAACTGGGCGACCACACCCACACGTCCTCTGACTCAGACATGTTCTCGAACTCGACGCGCAGACCAATCGTGTTGACGTCATCCGAGTGCGAGGCGTTGCCGTCCCGATATTGACCGACAATGGTCGCGTTCTCGATGCGAAGTTCGACCGCTCCGACGCTGTCGCTCGAAGCGGCGTAGTCGTGCGCGACCACTAACTCGCCGCGCGATTGCCGCGGGAATGTTCGTTTGTCGCTCATGCCAAACTCGGTTGGCTTCCATGTGCCGCCTTCGCTGTCCAGCTTCATCACCTTCACGTGCGCGCGCAAGGCCCCGGCCACGGCTTGACGACCGCCTACGATCAGGCTGACGACATCCCCGTGGGCCAGCCGCGCTTCGGGTAGCGTGAAGAACTGCCACATCCGTTTCCCCGGCGGGATGCGCACCAACGCGCCCGCCGATTCGGAGGGGCGAATGGCGGCGTCCACATGGGCCTCGCGAACCACAGTGATGTCGCCCCAGGCATCCGTGTTCCAATGCGCCACGTTGTGCGACTGAAACGCCTCGCGCTCGCCAAGTCGGTGATTCGCGAAGGCGTGGTACGAGAAGTCGGCGTTCAGCAGAAGATTCGCGTCCGAATCGGCCGCGGCCGACAGTGAAGATAGGGAGGCGACACACAACGCCAAACTCGTTCTCAACACCACGTCATTTCTCCTCGCTGGGGTTCGTATTGGGAAAGAGCCTAGCATATCGAGTCGCCCGAACGGGATCGGGCGCATGGACGGGCTTGACCTTCGGCGGTCGAAAGCCTCAGCATGGTGGCCGAGCCGTGAGCCATCAGGTTGGAAGTTGTCGTCCTTCTCCATCAGACAGGGAGGCACAGATTATGACCACGGATTCGAAGGCTAGTGCCCAGCGACTGACTCCCATAGCGTGGGGCGCACTGGGCGCGATTGTGGCCATCAAGTTCGCCATACACGCGGCCACCGCCTTTCGCTACGGATTCTTCCGCGACGAGTTCTACTACATCCAGTGGGCCGAACGTCTCGACTGGGGATACGTTGAACAGCCGCCTCTCACCGCGGTCGCCATCTTCCTCTGGCGCGCTGTGCTGGGCGACTCGCTCATTGCGCTTCGGCTGCTGCCCGCCCTGCTTGGTGCAGCCATCGTGTTTCTGGCGGGGATGACCGCCCGCGAGATGGGGGGCAAACGGCTCGCACAGTGCATGACGGCTCTGGCCGTCCTCGTGGGTCCCATCTTCCTCGCCAACAGCGCCCTCATGACCGTGGACCCCCTGAACCTGGTCCTCTGGATCGCGTGCCTTCTCATCATCGCGCGCCTGTGCCGTACCGGCGACCGGCGGCTGTGGCTGTGGTTCGGGCTGTTGGCCGGGTTGGGACTCCAGAACAAGCTCAGTTTCCTCTTCTACGGATTCACGCTCCTCATCGCCGTACTGGCAACGCGGCGGCGTTCCGACCTGGCCCACAAGGAGTTCTGGCTGGGCGGCGCCATCGCGGCCCTCATCTTCTCGCCCTTCCTCGTCTGGAGCGCCACCCACGACTGGGCGCCCCTCGAATTCATGCTCAATTACGGCAGCGGCAACAAGACCTACCAAGCCAGCTTCCTGGAATGGCTCTGGATGCACGTCCTGACGATCAACCCGCTCACGCTGCCTCTGTGGGCGTGCGGACTGTGGTTCTGTCTCCGACGCCGGCAAGGCCGTCCCTTCGCGACGATGGGATGGATCTTTCTCATCCAATACGCGCTGTTTTTCGGACTGAAGGCGAAGTTCTACTTCCTGTCACCGACCTTTGTCCCGCTCTTGGCGGCCGGAACCGTGGCCTTAGAAGACTGGTGCGCGACGCGTCGCACGTGGATGAAGCCCGCGTACGCCGCTGCCTTGGTCATTGGCGGATGCCTGATTGCTCCCATGGGCATGCCCGCGCTGCCGACATCGCTGCTCGTCCGCTACACGGGCCTTCTCGGGGGCAACGCCGGAATTCGACACGAACAGACGGCGGAGGTCAATCTGCCTCAGCATTTCGCCGATCAGTTCGGATGGGAGGATATGGTCCGTCGTGTGCGCGACATCTACCACGCCCTGCCGCCTGAGGACCAAGCCAAGTGCGCCATATTCGCCAACAACTACGGGCAAGCCGGGGCGATTGACTTCTACGCGGACAAATACGACCTACCCGGCGCCATCAGCGGTCACAACAGCTACTACCTCTGGGGACCCGGCCAGGCAACGGGCGAAGTCGTCATTGCCATCGCACACGAATCCGCGCAGGCGGGTCTGGCAGAGGCTTTTGACAGCGTCGAAGTCGCCGGTCGAAACTCGTGCGACCTGTGCATGCCCTATGAACGGGATGCCGTGTTTCTGCTATGCCGCGGATTGAAGATACCCATCGAGACGCTCTGGCCGACCGTCAAGCATTACGACTGAAGGCGCACGCAGGGCGCATTCTTCATTGCGTCGTGCCAAGGTTGTACGCGGCGAATTCCCACACCCGAGCCGTGTTCGACGGTCCCGACTCCACCAGAAGCCGAAGCCGCTGGGTTTCCACCGGCGCGAACCGCTTGTGCCAATCCACGCGCATGTTGCCCGCCGATCGGGTCTTCGGGACGTCTTTCCACGTCGTGCCGTCATGGTATTGCACAACGAACACGCCATTGGCGTCCTTGGGCGGCAACCCGCCCGGCGTGTAGCCCGACAGAACACGGACCGCGTCGATGGTCTGGGGCTCGTCCCACGTCAGTTCAACATGCTGCGGCATGGACCGCTCGCTCACCCACCGGCGGTTGGCGGTGATGTCGGTGTCGCCATCGTTTACGTTCGTCGCGGGGTACTGCTCTTTGTCGTAATAGCTGGACACGGATACCGTCGCCTTGCGCGCCAGGTTCTGGTCTTCCGAAGGGAGCCATTCGGGCGGATCGATCCCCGCCGGTCCGCCCAACTCGCTCACGCCTTCCCGCATGAGGTCTTTCAGTTCGTCCAGATGCGTCTCGTACACGCCGCGTGGCGTCGTGTTGTGTTTGCGCGCCACCGATGCGGCCATGCCGACCACCTCGCCCATCATGCCGCCCGTCCGCATCACGCGAATCGTGCCCAAGGCCACGTGGGTTACGCTGATGTCGCGGCCTGCCATCATCAGGTTGTTCACATTCCGAGAATACAGGCACCGGTAGGGGATGGGGTAGGGCTTGATCTTCAGATGCTCGGCGATGGACCGGAACTCTTCGCCTTTGAAATGTTTGGTGTTCTCCGGGTTCGGATAGTGCAGATCGATGGTCCACGTGGTCGTGACGCACGCGTCTGGGAACTCGCGCCACTCCTCCACATCCTGCTGCGTCAGGATTACGTCGCCCAGCAATCGGCGCGACTCGCGCTTGCCCGCCACGTACGCCACCCAGTCCAGGTCCAGGTTTGCGTAGTCCGCGCGAACGCGCGCGTCGTTCTTCAGATACGACCAGTTTCCGTAGATGACGCGGAAGGCATAGTCGCGAATGAACTCGAACTCCGTGATCTGGTCGTGGAACATCCCCACTTCCCAGTCCCACTCGCCAAACTTGGATCGCTGAACCGACTTCTCGTTGAACTGAATTGCCCACGGACACCGCGGGAAGGTCGTGGGTGCGTCACGTTTCGCCGAATACCACTGAACCGACGCCCCCATGGTCATGCGGTCGGCCTCTTCCGGCGCGAGGCCTTCGCCCGTCTCATCGCGACCTTCACGTCCCATGCGCCAATCGGCCCCCGCGAGGTAGCCAATCGTGCCGTCGCCTGTGCAATCGGCGAACAGCGGCGCTGTGAAGCGCAGGTCCGCCCCCGTACGGATGTTCTTCGCTACCACCGCGGCGATTCGAGCCCCGTCCTTCTCCACCTTGTAGGCGTGCATGTTCAGGAACAGATGGATGCGGCTTTCTTCCCCAACCACGGCGAACTTTTTGTCGTCGTCATAGTGGAACGCCGGTTGGGCGTTGCCGCGGTAGCCGGAATCCAACTCGCGCACCACACCACCGATGGCAGGGTAGGGAGGCAGATTCGTCTCGCCGCCCAGGTGAACGCGGACCTCAGAACTGTTGTTGCCGCCGAGCAGCGGGCGGTCCTGCACCAGCGCCACGTCCAGCCCCAGTCGCGCAGCCGATACCGCCGCGCAGGTACCCGCCATGCCGCCGCCCACGATCACCATATCGAACTCGCCCGCGTCGGGTGCTGCGTCCGGTAGGCCCAGCATTTCGTGGCGAAGCGCAGCCAGGCTATCGGCATCCTCCGGCGGCGCGTATCCCTTCTCCATGGAGAACACCAGCGCGTCGCATCGTCCCGCGAACCCGGTCAGGTCGTGTAGCGCAACCGTGGTTTGAGACCCGCCAACCGCGACCATGCCGCCGTCCTGCCAGTGCCATTCGCTGCCTTCCGTGCCGAACACCGTATCTACTGGCCGGCCATCGACTACCACTTGGAACTTGCCCGGTGCCCCCGGCACCTTCCACGGCGCGACCCAGTCGCGCGTGCGTACCCAGAGTCGGTACGTGCCGGGCTTCGGAAAGCGCACAGTGGCAACGGCGTCGGCCACCGGTTTGCCGAGTCCATGGGCCAGCAGGAACGGCGATCCCATCTGGTCCATGAATTGCTGGTCCACTACCCAGCCGCCGGTCTCGGTAAAGCTCTCGGCCTCAACGAACACGGTCTGGGCATGGGATGACAGACAGACGAAACTCAAGACACTTGCTGTAAGGATTCGCATCGGATCGTGGGGCTCCTGTTCCGTTGAGTGTCGTGCATCCCTGACGTCATCGGCGTCGCGCGGCGGCCCCGATCAACAGAACCCATCATACCATCGCGTGGCCGTTGGTTCGATTCGTGGAAGCGGAGGGCAGATCCGACACCCTCGACGAGCGCACTCACACGTGCCGCCACACCGATCCCCCGGACCCATAGGTCGCATGAGGCCTATGGGTCCTATCGCGCTCGCGCCCGCTCAGCGCCCTTGCCGGGCAAGGCGCCAATCGTCAATCGGCGTTCATGTCTATCGCGTGAAGTCACCCATGTGCGGGTGGGTCATCCGCTCGAAGTCATCATAGCCCACTTGGATAACCTCGGTATGCGTACCGGCGTTGAACGCGATCTCCTCCTCATCGGCGAGGTCGCGTTGAACGTACACGTCCATGCCGTACAGATTGCCAAACGGCGGCATGGCCCCCGTTTCGCAATCCGGAAACATGATGTGGAACTCGTTCTCCGTCGCCAGCGCCACCGATTCCGCGCTGGTCAACTCCCGGAGCTTGTCGAGGTTAACGTGGCATGGCGCCGGCACCACCACCATGCACACCTGTCCATCAATCCTGACGATCACCGTCTTGGCCATGTCGCGCCCGGGAACATGGGCGCACTGGGCCGTTCGTTGGGCCGTGTACGACTCGGCATGCATGATACTCGTGTAATGGATCTGCTGGCCGTCGAGGAACTCCTTCAGTTTCCGTATGGGCATCGCACCACCCTCCACGCTTGGAGCCGAAACCGCCCGCTCCGGTTTATGCACTCTTCCTCCAAGGTAGACCCAAACGCCCAATCTGTCAACGGGTCACGCACCGTAAATGCGACATGTCCCATCAGCGATGAACCGGTCGGAGGCACGACGTTGACCGAAGTCCGAACCATGTATAATGGCGGGCATCGTAGCGTGTTCCGATGGGAGGGGAGTCGCGTGGTTACGAAACCTGTTCTGCTGCTGGCGTTTACGGCGGCTTGCTCCGTATGCGTCGCTGACCCGGTTGACCCGCAGTCCGGCCTGATTCGGGTGTTCTTTGACGACATCGCCATGTCTCGTCCTAACTCCATGGCGGTCGCCGACCGTATCGACCTGGATACGGGTACCACTATCAACGATTGTGCCTATGTCTGGATGGGGTATGTGGTTGCGCCCGTCGCTGGCGAGATGACGTTCTTCGCCGAGGCCGACAATGGGTTACGGCTCTTCCTGGATGGCAAGGCCGTCATCGACGGTTGGGGCGAGGGGCTCGCGCGCGAGGGTGAATTCCGGTTCGCGGCTGAGGGCGAGGCGGTCCCCTTGCGGTTGACCCATTTCCAATTCGGCGGCTCGGCTCACATGCGTTTGTACTGGTCGTGGCCCGGCCACCCTCGCGAACTGATCCCCGCTGATGCCTTCCGCCACGACGCCCGCGATCTTCAAGCGGCATCCGACATGCTGGAGGGACCCATGAACGCCGAAGAGGTACCCCTGACCGAATCCGGCGCGCGACTCCACGAGCCCGGCGCCGTCACTGCCTCCACGGAGCCAATCCCACTCGGGCGCGGACCGCACCTTTTCATCGACGACTTCCTAATCGCGTCGAGCGAGAACGTCCGCCGGGTGGTGAACACCCCTGAACGCGATCCCGCCATCCCGAATCCCATCGTGACGGGCATAGAGGACGGGTGTTTTCAGCCCTACGTGTCAGTTGTCCGGGACCCCGACTCGCGCCGGTTCCGCATGTGGTACGGCCGGTACACGCGGGACCGCGACACTGTCCGTTCGCGCATCGGCTACATGGAATCCCACGACGGCATC
>JAAEQP010000146.1 GCA_024231375.1 bacterium
GCTCCGACCCCGTAGGGTGAAAAGGGTCCGCCCAGATCACACGTTGGCATGAGAGGGCCTTCAAGCTCTACTTGCGAGGCACACAAGTCGGCACGGGAGATGTCAAATGAACTCGCGTGAACGGGTGCTATCAGCGTGCGCTTTCGAACAGCCGGACCGGATTCCACGGTTCGACGAGTTCTGGGAGTTTCCCGAGTTCTGGCGGCAACGGTTGGGCCCGCCGGAAGAGCTTACGGACATCGCCATTCGTGTGCCCACGGAAGGCACCTTCCCCACGCGCGTGCGCGTGCTGGAACAGCGGGGGGATTGGGTGTACGAGGTGGACGCGTGGGGACGGACGTTGCGGCGCCGCGAGGGGGCGTACTTCCACGAAGTGCTGGAGGTGGCCATGCCGGACGGTGTGGACGTAGACGCCGTTCGGTTTGATTCGCCTGTCCTTGAGGAGCGGTTTCCCGTGGACGGGCTGGACGCGTCGAAGGCACGGCATTTCGTGCTCGCGAAGACGGGCGGGCCGTATCTGCGGACGACGTTCGTGCGGGGCGAGGCGTTGTTTCTGGAAGAAATGCTGGCCGATCCCCCGTTGGCGAGGGCGCTGGCGGACAAGGTGGGCGACCATCTGATGGCTGTGGGGGTCGAGGCCCTGGGCCGGTGGGCACTCGAGGAAACGGGCATGTGGATCTCCGACGACATGGCGTACAACGACGGTCCCTTGTTCAGCCCGGACAGCTTCGAGGCGGTGTTGCTGCCGGCGTACCGGCGCATGATTGCCGCGTACAAGGCCGCCGGGGCGCGGTTTGTGTCCCTCCACTCGGACGGGAACGTGGGGCCTATCCTCGACATGCTCGTGGACGCGGGCATCGACGGGCTGCACCCCCTCGAACCGCGGGCGCACATGGACATGGCCGCCGTGCGCCGCCGACACCCGAATCTGGTTCTGATGGGTGGCATGTGCAACTCACGTACGCTGGTGGAGGGTCC
>JAAEQP010000147.1 GCA_024231375.1 bacterium
CCTAACACAGAGTCTGCCCTGCGCATGCAGCCCCGCCCGGTGCGAGGTCTTGCGTTGCATGCCGTCAGCCTTGGAGAGATCACATGAACGTCGATTCCCATGCCACGAACCGAGTCTGGGCGTTCGAGGCCTTGGACGCCCTGGATCACTTCCTCCAAGACCCCGACTATTCCGGCGAACAGGCCGAGGATGCCGAGAGCATTGACCGGCGCCGCCGCGAACTGCGCGAGGGGAAGTATCGGGTCGTATTCCTGGGAGCCTTCAACGTAGGCAAATCCATGCTTATCAACGCCCTGCTGGGCGACGAATACCTACCGACCGTGCTCGAAGAGTGTACCACCAAGATCGTCCACATCCACCGGGCCGACGCCATGCGCACCGTGTTGCGGCTCAACCAGACTCCAACCGACGACGAACTCGGAGCGCTGTTGGACCTCATTCACACCTGTGGCATCGGCGCGGAAGTCGACTACGACGCCGATGAGAGTGCGATCACCATCGCCTACGCCGGCAGCTCCCCGGGCGAACTGCTTCAGAGCCTTCGCGCCCTCGTGACGGTTAGCGCCGAGGAGGACTTCCCCGAACTCCGGACCTTGCGCGCCAAGTACGACGAGATGGTCATCCAGGTGCCCAACGAATCGCTCCAGGAGGACATCGCCCTGGTGGATTCGCCTGGCGTGCATAGCGTGACCGAGACCAACCAGAAGATCTCGGACGAGATTATCCCCAACAGCCACCTCGTCGTGTGCCTTATCGACAGCCAGAGCGCCGGACACGTCCAGAACCGCGACTTCGTCACCCGTGTGGTCGAACACAAGCACCGCAAGGTGTTCTTCGTCATCAACAAGTCCGACCAACTCAACCCCGAGGAAATCGACGCCCGCGGCCGCCGCGGCCCCGCCAAGGACCTCCTGCGCGTGCTCGACGGTGTGGTCGAGATGCCCGAGTTGTTCTTCGTTTCGGGACTCTATGCCCTGGTCGCCACGCAACTCGAGCACGGCCGGATCGATCTCGACGACCTCGACAAGAACAACAAGATCAAGATTCCCTTCGCAATGCAACGGGCCCTGCTCGAGGATGGCGATCTTGAGTCCGGCGTGTCCAAGTACCTCTTGGAGCGGAGCGACGTTGTCCCCTTCAGAAATCGCCTGCTCGACTACCTGTACCGCGAAAACCGGGAGATGGCCATTCTGGAATCCGTCTGCCAGTTCTTGGATGACCGGGCATGGCGGCTCGCCCGGCCCCTCGAAACGAAACTCGACATGGTGCGCAACAATCCCCGCCTGGAGGAGTTGGCGAGGCGCCGGGGACAACTCGAAGGCGAAATCGGCGAGAACGGCCGCCGGGCCCAAGAGGTGCTGGCCGCCTTCGATTCCATGGCTGCCGGTGAGGCGGTCGACGGCAGAGATTGCGACAGTTACGAGATGCTTGTCGACGCCCAGTTCACCGACGAGACCGTCGCCCAGAACGCCATTGAACCTCTGGAGAGGTGGCTTGGGAACAATCGGAACCTGCGGCAGGCCCGCCGCAACCGGTACGAGCCGCTCAAGAACCAAGTTGAGAACACCCTCGACATGTTCATCCAATACGCCTACTCGGAAATCGGCCGTGCCGTGGCCGACGTGGAGGAACGCGCACTCGCCAAGGCCGGCGACGGCATCGACACCGAAGGGTGGACCGCCCAAGACATTCTCGCGCCGGCCCGCGCCGAGGTCGACCGCATACACATCAGTCTGGCCCGATCCTACGCAACCTTCGCCTTGGGCGGACTCGTGCTGGGCGCCGTCGTGGGAACAGCCAGCATGGGGTCGCTCATCGGTTGGACCTTCATCGACCGGGTCGCCATGGGGGCGGGAGCCGCCGCGGCAGCGGGCATCGTCGGCGGCCTGCTGACCCGTGCGGCTTCCTCCAGAACCGTCATCCGCGAAATGCTGAACGAGGGCGTCGCCGAGCAAGTCAAACGGACCTTGCTTCGGGGAATGGCCGACGACTTTCGCGGTGCCTTCGCTCGGCGCCGTGACGCCTTCCATGCGTTCATCGAAGAGGCCTTCGCCCAGGCCGTCGCGGGACTACGGAGCGAACTGGACGAGGTGACCGCCGAGGAAGACCGGTTGCGCAAGGAACAGCAGGAGCAGATCGACCGGCTCGAACCCAAGGTCGACATGCTCGTCGAACTGGGGCGGCGTGCCCAAGCCATCGCGAGCGGCGGCGTGTCCCATCGTGAGACAGAGATTCAGTCGGCGTAGGTGTTGGCGATGGGGAGTACACCCCCGGCCAACCACGCCTGATCGCTTGACTTGCGCTTGTCGGTTCCAATATGCAAGAGTCTCGAAGCAGGGGAGTTACGGTCTGGCCTCTCGCTCCAGTCTCTGGGTGCGCATCCAGCGTGCCGCCACCGGCGCGAGCAGGCGCAACCAGGATACGAAGGTGGGGCCGACATGGGACACAACACAGACGAAGTCGTAGGCGTGATTCTGGCCGCCGGGAAAGGCTCCCGGATGAGCCCCCTCTCGACCCGCCTTCCGAAGCCCGTGTTGCCCATTCTCAACAAGCCCATCATCTGCCACCAACTCGAAGCCATGCGGTCCGTCGGGATTCGAAAAGCCTACGTCGTGGTCGGCTACCGCGGATTCGAGGTCGTGCGCGAACTCGAACGCTTCGAGCAAGATTTCGACATGGACATCGAGTACGTCCAGCAGGAGGAGAACCTCGGTATCGCCCATTGCGTGGGTCGTCTCGAATCCGTCGTCAACAATCCCTTCTTCCTGTTCCTGGGCGACATCTACTTCCACGCGCCCCGCATCCGGGAGTTTATGGATGCCTTTCGCGAACCGGACGTGGACGCCGTGATCGGCGCTATCGAAGAAGACGATCCCGCTCTCATCTCCAGAAACTTCAGCATCGCCGTCGACGACGCCGACCGCATCACCCACGTCGTCGAGAAGCCCCGCTTCCCGCGCACCCGGCTCAAAGGCGTCGGTCTCTACCTCTTCAGCCCCGTCGTCTTCGACGCCATCCGCCGTACCCCACGCACCGCACTTCGGGACGAGTACGAAATCACCGACAGCATCCAAATCATGATCGACTACGGCTACCACGTGCGCCTGAGCCTCGCCGTCGATCGCGACATCAACATCACCTACCCCGCCGACCTTCTCGCCGCCAACCTGTGGCTCCTGGACCAAGACGGCCTCCCCAACGCCGTGTCCCCCAACGCAACCGTCGCCGACGACGCCCAACTGTCCCGCGCCGTCGTGGGCGCGGGCGCCACTATCGGTTCTGGCGCCCACCTCACCAACTGCGTCGTCTTCCAGGGGTGCTCCGTTGCACCAGGCGAATCCCTCGAGAACGCCATCGTCACCGAGGACGGCGTCCTGCGGACGTAGGGGACTTCTGCGCCGCGTACCACCAGGATGATTGCCCCCGCGAGCGCCGTCCCCTTGACCTTCCCCCGCCCGTGGTCCATTATTCTCTTCGGTCAATCGCCAAACGCCGGGGGAGATCTGCAACCATGTCACGCATTCCGTTCTGTTCTTGCTTGATGCCGCTTGTCATTGTGCCGATCCTGCTTCTGACGCTGCCTGCCGCGGCGGATTGCGCGTTGGCCATCACACCCAAACGATTGCCTTTCCCGCTGACGCAGATTCGCTTGCTGGAAGGTCCGCATCTGGACGCCCAGGAGGCCAACCGCGCCTATCTCCTCAGCCTTGACCCGGAACGGTTGCTATACACCTTCCGCGTCAACGCGGGTCTCGATGCGCCGGGCGAGCCCCTGGGCGGGTGGGAGAAACCGGATTGCGAGGTGCGCGGTCATTTCATCGGCCACTACCTGACCGCCTGCGCGCTCATGTACCAGAGCGCTGGCGACGAGGAACTCAAACGCCGGGGCGATTACATGGTGGCGGAGTTCGCCAAGTGCCAGGAGGCCTTGGGCGGTGGCTACCTGTCCGCCTATCCCGCCACCTTCTGGGACCGGCTCGAATCCATGGAGAAGCCGCCCTGGGCGCCCTACTACACCATCCACAAGATCATGGCCGGCTTGCGCGATATGCACACGCGTTGCGGCAACGAACAAGCTCTCGATGTGTTGAAAGGAATGGCGTCCTACTTCAAGAACCGCCACGACGCACTCACTATCTGGGAATGGGACCGCACGCTCGGCGTGGAGTTCGGCGGCATGGCCGAGGTGCTGTACGACCTGTATGCACTCACCGACGACCCCGATCACCGCGATTATGCCCACGCCTTCGACAAAGCTACGTTCCTCGGACCCCTCGCGTTGGAACACGACAGCCTCACCAAAATCCACGCCAACACGCACATTCCGGAAGTCATCGGTGCAGCCCGGCGGTATGAACTGCTCAACGACGGCCGCTACCTCACCGCGGCACGGTTCTTCTGGGACTGCGTCGTGGACGGTCGCATGTACGCCACCGGCGGCACCAGCGAAGGCGAGTTCTGGGGCGAGCCGCACTGCCTCGCCGACACCTTGACCCATCGCAACCAGGAAACCTGCACGTCCTACAACATGCTCCGTCTCACGCGGTATCTGTATCGCTGGACCGGCGACCCCCGCTATGCCGACTTCTACGAACGTACGTACATGAACAGCATCCTCGGCACCCAACGCGTCAGCGACGGCATGCTCGCCTATTTCACGCCCCTCGCCTGCGGTCACAAACGCGTCTTCGGTACCGCCACGGACTCCTTCTGGTGCTGCACGGGCACGGGCATCGAATCTTTCTCGAAACTCGCCGACAGCGTCTACTTCTACAACGACGACAGTGTCTACGTGAACCTGTTCATCCCCTCGGCCGTATCGTGGCCCGAGAAGGGTCTGCGGTTTGAACAGCGGACCACGTTCCCCGACGAAGACACCACAACCTTCACGGTCCGAGTAGAGAATCCGATCGAAGTGGCCCTGAAGGTGCGCGTGCCCTATTGGGCCGAAGGCGCATCCGTCGTGGCCGTCAACGGAGAATCCGATACCGCCCGCCAAGTGCAGGACGGCTATCTCGTCGTTCGGCGCCTGTGGAACGATGGCGACACGGTCACCGTGCAACTCCCCATGGCGCTGCATGCCGCTCCCATGCCCGACGACCCCGAACTCGTCGCCGTCATGTACGGCCCCTTGGTACTGGCAGGAAAGACCGAAGACACGCCGTGGTTCATGGCCGACGCCGCGGACCCGGCGTCCTGGTTGGAACCGGTCGACGATACGCCGTTGACCTTCCGGACCCACGGTCAGAAGACCGACATGACCTTCAAACCCCTGAACCGAATCGGCGAGGAAGCGTACGGCGTGTACTTCAGCGTGTTGAAAGAAGGCGGTGCGCGACACAACGCCCTGCTGGCCGAGGAAGCCGAACGCAAGGAGTTCGAAGCGCGCATTGTGGACCGCGTGTTCGCCGACAACGCTGAATCCGAGAAGGCCCACAATCTGCAAGGCGAGAACACCGCGTCCGGGCCCTTTCAGACCAAGGGTTGGCGTCACGCGCCCGACGGTTGGTTCAGTTGGGATCTCAAGGTCCTGCCGGACACGCCGATGACGTTACTCTGCATGCACTGGGGATCCGACGTACCGCCCCGCACCTTCGACATTCTCATCGATGGACAGAAGATCGCTACCCAATCGCTCGACAAGAACGAGCCGGATCGCTTCTTCACCGTCGAGCACGCCATCCCGTCGGAACTGACTGCGGGCAAGAGTCAAGTGACGGTCCGGTTCCAGGCACACAAGGACAACAACACGGGCGGCGTCTTTGAATGCGCCGTGCTGCGTCCCGCGCCGTAAGACATTCCTGTCAATAGGGGGAGCCGTTGAGGAAGTCAAATACACACACGAGAAGAAGCGAGAAACCGGGACTGTCCCAAGCGGAGTCCGCCGCAGGCGGACGCAGA
>JAAEQP010000148.1 GCA_024231375.1 bacterium
CCGAAGCACCAGCGACGCCGGACACGTCCTCGGGCGCGGACGGTCTGCCCCAAGTCGCATGGTCGCGCAGTGTGCCGGTTCGGTACGAGTGCGACGTGGCCGTCATCGGAGGCGGGAGCGCGGGGGTGTGTGCGGCGATGGCCGCGGCCAAGTCGGGCGCCCGCGTCATCCTCGTCGAACGGTTCGCGGTCACCGGCGGCAACGCCACCGTGGGCGGCGTAGCGTCCTTCTGCGGCGACACAGCAGGTCAGGGCGAGGCCTTCGACGCCATCATTGCCGGGCTGCAGGAGTGGGACGCCATTGTTCCGTACAGGCCTTATCCCGACATGAGCTCCCGCGTGTTCGACCACGAGATCCTGGCCATCGTGCTCCAGGAACTCCTGCTGGAACGCGGGGCAAAGCTCTTGCTGCACACGTCGTTCGTAGACGTCTGCCTGGACGGTAGCCGGATCTCCGAATGCATCGTGTGCGGACCGTCGGGTCCGGAGGCCTTGCGCGCCAAGCATTTCATCGATTGCACCGGCGAGGCCATGGTGGCCCGTATGGCGGGTTTCGAGACGGTCAGAGGGCGGGAGAGCGACGGCTACCCGTTGCCCATGTCCATGATGTACTTCGTGCGGCATGTCGAGGAGAAGAATGCCGGGCCCCAGTTGCCGGAGGGGTGGTTCAACCCGGTACGAACCGAGGACGACCTGCCCATGACCAGTATTTGGCCGAACGGACCCCGTGCCAACGCCCTCAAGCTCAAGATACCCATGTTCGACGCGTCCGACACGGAGTCCATGACGGCCGCCGAGATTCAAGGACGCCGCCGCATGATGGAAGTGCTCGACTACTTCCAGCGTGTTGAGAAGAAGGACTGGATGTTCGACCATTGCTCGCCGCGCATTGGCATCCGGGAAGGCCGCCGTGTCGTGGGCGACTACGTCTTGAAGGTCGACGACCTGCGGGCCGGTCGCGAGTTCGACGACGCCATCGCCCGAGGTGTGTTCTACCTCGACGGGCACAAACCCGACGACGAGAAACGCACCTACATCCTGCCCAAGGATGAGCTTGGCGTGCCGCCGTACCAGATTCCCTTCCGGTCGCTCATCGTCAAGGGCGCCGCCAACCTGTTGGCCGCCGGCCGCTGCTTGTCAGCCGACCAGCTCGCCCTGTCCTCCGCCCGCGTCATGACCACCTGCGGCATGATGGGTCAGGCTACTGGCATTGCGGCCGCCTTGTGCGCTGCCCGCGGGTGCGACACAGCCTCCCTCGACCCCACAGAGGTGCGCAAGACCGTGGTCGATCGCGGCGCCATACTGGACGTGTAGGGGCAAGAGGCCGCGACGTAGCGCGGCCCTACCCTGGTACCGGCCAATTCACGCGGTCACCGCCATGCAGACGTAGCGACGGGGTAGGGCTCCGCTTCCGCGGAGCCAGGGCATGCAGAAGCGTGCCCCCACCGCGGCACCGTTCCTTTCACGTGGGAACCGCACGGACGACACAGCGACGTGGTAGGGCCGACCTCCGTGTCGGCCGTCTTCATGGAGATGTCGTTCGACCGTCACGTGACGGTCGCGACAGAGCGCGCCCCTACCGAGGAAGCGTCCTCAGAGAACCCCTTCCGTCCTCCCGTGCCTCCCCGAAACCTTCCGTCCGCCTCGCCGGTTAGGCCCTATAGGGAATATCCTCTGCACCTCCGCATCAAATATGCATAGAGCAAGTAAGAGTGTAGGGGCGCAACCAATGATTCACCTGAAACGCAGCGTATGCGCGGCTTCGCCCCGCCGCGTGGCGCTCACAACCGGCACCGCCGAAACAGGAGGAGCGATCCATGAGACTCAATCAAAGCAATACGGCGTTCGCGACGGATTTGCACGCGGACGGGAACGATTCGACCTGCAATCGGCGGGCCGCCTGGCACCCCCAGGAAGTGCCGTCGAACGCGAACGGGGGTAACCACATGATCACCCAGAGACAGATGAAGGCCTTCTCCCGCAGTTGGCTCCTGTTCCGCCGGGAACGGACCATTGCGGACGAACCGGAGGAATCGCGCGGATCGAACATTACCATCGCGCCGCAAGAGTTTGCGGAGCAATGGATTGATGCGTGGAACCGGCGCGACATCGATGCGGTCATGGCGTTCTACGCCGACGATGCCGAGGTGCGGTCGCCGCTTGCGGCCCGAATGGCGCCGGGTAGCCGGGGCGTGTTGCGGGGCGCGGATGCCCTGCGCACGTATTACGGCCGGCTCATCGAGACGCGCAAGGATCTCCGGTTCGAGTTGACCGATTGTCTGACTGGTGTGAACGGCCTGACCGCCATCTATCGCGGACTGGCCTGCATGCGGGTCGCCGAGGCCATGACCCTCGACGACTCGGGAAAGGTTGTGAAATCCGATGTATTTTACTCCAGGCCCGTATGACCCCTCCACGCTCGGGGTGACCTATACGACGGCAACGCTTATCCGAATGGCCGATCTGGCGAACGAACCAGCGCACCTGCGGGAGAAACGCATCGCGCGCGAATTCGAGCAGCAGATTGCCATCGAGGCCCAGGCCGAGTCGCTCCGTCGTGACCTGGTCGAGTCGCGTAAGGCAGCCAAGGCCAAGACCGTACCCCACGGGGTGTCCATGACCCGGCGCGCCCTCATCGGCGCCGTGTCCGGATTCGTTGCGGCCATGGTTCGTGTGCTTCGACGCGGAAGAGGAGCGTGATGCGTCCGAGTTGCCATCCGTGCCCACGCGGTTGATAATGGCGGAAACGGAGACCGAAATGGGGACTGTGGGGCTGTTGAAAAAGTCACATACGGACGAAAGCAGAAGCGACAAACGGGGACTGCCAAGCTCTTGCGTCCCATTATTGCGCTTCCTAGGGCAACAATGGGTGGCTGTCCCCCGCTTATCGCGGGCTACGTGCCAAGGCCGAGACTTCTTCAACAGCCCCACTGTACCAAGCGAGGGAGTCCCCGAGCGAGACGGGACTGTCCCCATCTCTTTCCGTTCCCTCACCGGAGCACACGCATGCCGACACGATTCGTGAGCGAAGCCATCCAACTCGTGCCGGGCGCCCTCGACAGCGGCCCTATGCAACGAGGCGAACCCGCCATGCCCACCCGGTTCGTATGGCGCGGACACGAGTACGCTGTGGACCGTGTCATCACGTCCTGGCGCGAGACAGGACCGTGTACCCATGGGAGCGGCGAACAGTACACGCGCAAACACTGGTATCGCGTCGCCACGACCGACGGTGCGGAGATGAAGATCTATTTCGAGCGCAAGGCTCGATCCAAACGCGAGATGAAGACCCGGTGGTGGTTGCACAGCGTCATTGAGGCGGAAGTGGGTGAGGAAGAGTCACCTTAGGCTGCGAGCTATAGGTCGCATGGGACCCATACGACCCATAGGCCGGATGAGCAGCGACGCTTAGCTTGCTCCTCGCCCCCCTACTCCTTCAACGCCGCCGACACCCCTTCCACCACCGTACGCAACGCCTGCAACCGGGCATGACGCTTGTCGTTTCCGGCGATGATGGTCCACGGCGCATGGGCGGTGGAGGTGCGCTCGATCATGCCGGACACGGCATGCCAGTAGTCGTCCCACTTTTCGCGGTTGCGCCAGTCTTCGTCGGTAATCTTCCACTGCTTGTGCGGATTCACCTTGCGCGCTTCGAACCGCGCAAGCTGCTCTTCCTTGCTGATGTGGACCCAGAATTTGAAGACCACCATGCCGTATTCGGCGAGTTGCGCTTCGAATTCGTTGATTTCGCGGTAGGCGCGCATCCATTCCTCGGGTTTGGCGAATCCCTCCAACCGCTCAACCAACACGCGTCCATACCAGGTGCGGTCGAAGATGGTGAAATGGCCCGCCTTCGGTAGCCTGCGCCAGAACCGCCAGAGATAATGATGGGTCCTTTCGTCGCCCTGAGGCGCGGCCACAGGAACCACCTCATATCCCCGCGGGTCCAGTTCCCGCGTCAACCGCCGGATGTTGCCGCCCTTGCCGGCTGCGTCCCATCCTTCGTACAGCATGGCGACCGGTCGCCGCTCCACGTAGCACAGATGCTGCAACCGCCGCAGCTCGGTCTGAAGCTTGTCCAGTTCCTTGCGGTACTTGTCAACGGGCACTGCCTGGGTCAAGTCGACGCGGTCAAGGGGACTCGTGCGGCGCGGCGCGCTCTGGGATTCCACGTTCCCTTCGGCGCCTTTGTTGGCGAGGGCCTGTTCGAATGCGCTGGCCAAGGTCTCGGCTACCCGAATACCCGCGAACCGCTGATCTGTCGCGGCGACGAGGGTCCAGGGCGCGTAGGACGTGGAAGTCTCGCGCAGCATGTCTTCCACGGCCTCGGCATAGTCGTCGTATCGTTTGTGGCGGCGCTTCTCAGCCTTGCCCACCTTCCAGGCGTAGGCAGGATCTTCGCCAATCTTCTTGAACCGTTTCGCCTGCTCCTTCTTGCTGATGTGGAGGAAGATCTTCACAATCACGCCGCCGTCGTCCGCGAACTGCCGTTCAAACACGCGGATGCGTTCGTTGGCTTCTTGGATGGCGCGCTCTTTGAGCTTCTCGTCGATGCGCTCGTCGATGACCTGGCGGTACCAGCTTCGGTCGAATATGGCGATCTCGCCCGTGCCCGGCATGCGCAACCAGAACCGCCGCATAGGCGGAAACATGCGTTCCTGGTCGGTTTGGGGGAGAATGGTATGTACGTCGAACCCGCGCGGATCGAGGGGCTGCAGCAACCGGCTCAACACGGACCCCTTGCCCGCGGCATCCCACCCTTCGAACACGACCATCACGGGGATGCCCGCCTCACGCAGGTCGCGCTGAAGCTGCGCAAGCCGGAGGTCGAGGGCGTCCTGGGTCTCCTTGTACTCCGCCTTGCCCAACCGCGCCTTCAAATCGACCGTTTCAAGCATGACATGCACCTCCTAGCCGTTGAGTGTAGCCCGGATCGGCCGCATTGACAAGGCGCCAGCACGCTACGCAGCTTGAATTCCCTAGCGGCCTGTGGTTCTGTAGGGGCGGTACCCATCGAACCGAAGTATGGCCAAGGGCCGGGCCTGGGAGGCAGAAATGAACGGTTTTGCGCTACGTCGTGGTATGGGAGGGATAGGTATGCTGGTGGCTCTGAGCGCTTTCATGGCGGCGGGCGCGGCCGAAAAGGACACGGAGTCGGCGCGCGTCGCGTGTCTCGAACAGCTCCAGCGCATGATGCCCCACAGCGAACATTGGGAGAAGTGGCTGGCGGAATCCGGTGAGCTTCCGCCTGACTTCGATTCCATGCCCTCAACCCCGCTCATCCCCGACCCCTTGGCCGGTGCGGA
>JAAEQP010000149.1 GCA_024231375.1 bacterium
CGCTCGCATGCACGATCAGTTTCGGGTTTGCCACCAGCATAGGCGTAATGCCCCGGAGGTACCCTTTCACATCTTCAGTTAGCACGGCACTGCCCATGTCGAAGTAGATGGTCTCCAGTTGGGGATACTCGTCGGGCAAGCCGTCCGTGTCCTGCCAACGGTTGATGGTTTCCGGTTCGAGCGGCGCGGCGTCGTTGGCGTCCGGGATGCCGTCCTGATCGTTGTCGGGATCGGGTGCACCGTCCTCGTCCTGGAACCCGTCCTCGTCTTCCGCCTGCTTCGGGTCCGCGTCGTTGACGTCCAGGATGCCGTCCCCGTCCGAGTCGACGGTCAGAAGCGTATTGATGTCCGCTTCGGCGCGCGCTAGCGATTGCGCGGCCTTGCGCCACGAGCGGGACTGTACCAGTTCGTGTTCGGCGGCGCTGAGTGCGGCTGTCAGATCCGCATAGAGCACTGGGGCCACCTCGACGGCCCTGCTCTTCCCAAGTTCGAGGTAGGCGGCCTTCAGCCGCTCGAAGGCCTGATCGGTCTCGCCTCGATTGGCGGGAACCTTGTACTGCGCCGGTTCCTCCAATCCGGACCCCTTTGCAAGGGCCGATTCCGCCATATCGCGTGCAAGGCGGGCGTAGTCCCAGTATCCCTTCCGGTCCGCGGCCGCCTTGCGTTGCTGGGCAATGAGGAGGTAGTTGCGCGCCGAGTAGTACTCGTAGGGGGCGTAGAGGGGCGCACCGGCGCTTTGGGCCTGTTCGAGAAGGGAAGACGCCTCGCCCACATCGGCTGATTCGAGTTGCCGGTAGTCGCGCGCCGTGGGAATGCTGTGAATCCCGGAACCGGTCTGGCATCCCGCCACGAGGCACGCGATGAGCAGTGTTGGCACGACGAGGTGGAACGGCTTCGGCATGATCTGCCTCCTTCTGTCGTTGGCGCGTGGAAAACCCACCTGACCGCTGGTATACTCACGGCGCAGCTGTCAGGTGTTCCATTCTAGCACCGGTGGCGCGGCGGCGTCGAGGCGGATTGTTGCCCCGCGCGCTTGCCAGGGGCGGTGAGGAGCCCCCGTGGGGGAATCGCCACTATGCACGCCACATCCGGCGTGTCCAACGGTATACGCATGAAGATTCTCGGTATTTCGGCCTTCTATCACGATAGCGCGGCCTGTCTGGTTCGCGACGGCGAGATCGTGGCCGCCGCGCAGCAGGAACGGTTTTCGCGCAAGAAGCACGATCCCCGGTTCCCCGACGAAGCCATCGCGTACTGTCTCGAGGAGGGCGGGCTGGACGTCAACGACTGCGACTACGTCGTGTTCTACGACAAGCCGTTGTTGAAATTCGAGCGGCTGCTCATGACCTATCTGGCGGTCGCTCCGAAGGGGATTCGGTCTTTCTTCGGTCAGATGCCGTTTTGGCTCAAAGAGAAGCTCTTTACGCGCCAGGTCATCCGCAAGCGGTTGAAGTACAAGGGGAAGATACTCTTCACCACCCATCACCAGGCGCACGCGGCCGCGGCGTTCTTTCCCAGTCCTTTCGAGGAAGCCGCCGTCATCACGCTCGATGGCGTGGGCGAATGGGCCACGACCACGTATGGCATCGGTCGCAGGAACCGGGTGGAAGTGTTGAAGCAACTCAGCTTCCCCCATTCCCTCGGGCTGCTGTACTCGGCCTTCACCTACTTCACCGGGTTCAGGGTCAACAGCGGCGAGTACAAGCTCATGGGCTTGGCGCCGTACGGCGAACCCAAGTACGAAGAGATCATTCGCCGCCGGCTCATCGACATCAAGGACGACGGGTCGTACCGACTAAACATGGACTACTTCGACTATTGCGGCGGTCTGCGCATGACGAACGATAAGTTTGCCTCTTTGTTCGGGGCTCCGGCGCGCAAACCCGAATCCAAGATCACGCAGCGCGAGATGGACTTGGCCCGGTCCATCCAAGCCGTGACCGAAGATATCGTTTTGCGGATTGCGCGCACCGCCCACCGCGAGACCGGCGCGCGGAATCTTGCGATCGCGGGCGGTGTGGGGCTCAATTGCGTGGCGAACGGCCGGTTGCTTCGGGAAGGGCCCTTCGACGAGGTGTGGATTCAGCCGTCGGCCGGCGACGCGGGCAACGCCCTTGGTGCGGCGTTGTTCGCCTGGCATCAGTTGCTGGGCAACGCGCGCACGCCGGACCGGGGGCGACAGAGCGGGTCCTACCTTGGACCGAGTTTCACCGACGACGCCATCCGGTCGTTCCTGGACGAGCACAAGATTCCTTACGAAGAGATGCCGTGGGAATCGGCCGATGGCGTGGCAGGCGTGTGCGACCGGACTGCCGGGCTTCTGGCGGACGAACAGGTGGTGGGATGGTTCCAGGGCCGCATGGAGTTCGGACCGCGAGCGCTCGGCGCGCGCAGCATTCTGGGCGATCCGCGGTCGCGCGACATGCAGTCTGTGCTCAATTTGAAGATCAAGTTTCGCGAATCCTTCCGGCCCTTCGCGCCGTCCGTGCTCATCGAGCACGCGTCCGATTACTTTGAACTCGACAGTGAAAGTCCGTACATGCTGGTCGTGGCTCCGGTCCAGGATCATCAGTTGCGCCCGCTGGCCGACGAAGAACGGGCGGCGTCGGGGTTCGACAAACTGCGGGTCACGCGGTCCTCCGTGCCAGCGATCACGCATGTGGACAACTCGGCCCGTGTCCAGACCGTCGACAAACGGGACAACCCGCTGTACCACGCCCTGATCGAGGCCTTCCGTGCGCGGACGGGGTGTCCCGTCATCATCAACACCTCGTTCAACGTGCGGGGCGAGCCTATCGTATGCACGCCGTACGAGGCCTATACGTGCTTCATGCGGACCCACATGGACTACCTCGTTCTGGGGCCGTGTCTGCTGGACAAGCGGCAGCAACCGCCGTGGCCCGAGACGGAGGAATGGAAGCAGGAATTCGAACTGGACTAGGGCGCCGGGTGCCGGGCGCC
>JAAEQP010000150.1 GCA_024231375.1 bacterium
CAAATGCACCGTTCAAATCACCATCCTGTTGTTCGTTTCGAGCCTGGTCTTTGCCTGCGGAGGCGGACAGGCCACCCCCGTCCCCACCGACATCCCCCCACCCCAGTTCCACCCACGCCCGTTCCACCCACCGACGTCCCGCCCACCGAGGTTCCCCCCACCGAGGTGCCCCCCACCGACGTCCCACCCGCGCCAGAGGGCATTGCCAGGGCGTATACCGTCGCCGGTACAAACCCCGACGGCAGCGGCTACGGGGGAACCCTCCGGGTCACTGCCGACCGCGACGTCTACCAGTGGGCCTGGGACTTTGATGGAGACGAATACCTGGGCACCGGCATTCAACAAGAGAACGTCGTGTCGCTCGCCTGGGGCAGCGCCGAGTGCTACGTCGTCTCCTACCTCGTGCAAGATGATGGCGTGCTCGACGGCCTGTGGACCGGTATGGGACAGTCCGCCGTGGGCGCCGACGTCGCCACCCCGACCGACAACGTCGCCGACGACCTATCGGGCACCTACAGCATCGCGGGCAAAAACACCGATGGCAGCCCCTACAACTGCATGCTCAACGTGACCGCCGAGGGCGACGTCTACCGCTGGGAATGGTACGACTGCGGCGAATTCCTGGGCGTCGGCATCCGGCAAGAGAACGTCATCTCGGTCGCTTATGGCAGCGAGAACTGTAGCGCCATCTCCTACCTGGTGCAGGACGATGGCGTGCTCAACGGCATCTGGGCCTACGTGGGGCAGACCGACCTCGGCACCGACGTAGCCACACCGAGCGAATAAGACCATGTCACACTCTAAACTCTTTAGCATCGTCAGTTTGCTGCTCATCCTCAGCTTGTTGATAGTCGCGTGCGGCGGCGGCGTGGAGCCTGCGGCCACAAAGGATCCCCCGCCCACAGAGGAACCCCCGCCCACAGAAGAGCCCCCGCCCACGGAGGAACCTTCGCCCACGGAAGAACCTCCGCCGTCCGATGACCTATCGGGCATCTATAGCATCGCGGGCAAAAATCCCGACGGCAGCCCTTACAACTGCATGCTCAATGTGGCCGCCGCCGGTGACGTGTACGAATGGAACTGGTACGACTGCGGCGAATTTCAGGGCGTCGGCGTCCGGCAAGAGAACGTCATCTCGGTAGCCTGGGGCGGCGAGTGCAGCGTCGTCTCATACATCGTGCAACAAGATGGCACACTCGACGGCCTATGGACCACCTTTGGGCAGACGACAGTCGGCATAGAAAAGGCCACCCCCACGGGCGACAGTGCGGACAGCATCGGGGGCGCATACAACGTGGCAGGCACAAACCCCGACGGCAGCGGCTACGATGGCGTCCTCCAGGTGACCGCCGACGGTCCCGTCTACCGCTGGGAATGGAACGCCGGGGGCGAATTCCTGGGCATCGGCATCCGGCAAGACAACATCGTCTCGGTGGGCTATGGGAGCGAGAGTTGCAGCGTCGTCTCCTACCTGATGCAGGAGGATGGCGCGTTCGACGCCCTGTGGACCTACGTGGGGCAGACGGACATGGGCTCCGAGCACGCCGTCCCCGCCGAACAAGCCCAAGCCCCACCCACCGACGTACCCGCCGACGAATTCGTGCCAGAAGAGATCGAGAACGACGCCCCGGCCCGCCCCAGCGCCGGTTGTGGCACGCCGCCGGACATAGAACCGGGGCAAACGGGAGGGCTGCACCTACAAGTGGGCGACCTCGAACGCCTGGCCCTCGTGCACCCGCCCACCGATTACGACCCGAACGAACCGACCAGCCTGGTGCTGTCCATCCACGGCTACACCGGCTCGGCCGGGGGGATGGAAAGCACGGGGATGAGCCGGCACGCGGACAAATACGGCTACATCGTCGTCTACCCCGACGCCACCTCTTTTTCCAACGACTCGGGCATAATCTCGTCGTGGAACGACCTTTCGTGCAACGCCTCCCCCGGCCCCGAAGGCCCGATCTGCTCGGACGATGCCTGGGTCTATGCGTTCCCGCCAGAGTGCGGCGACCCCACCCCGTGCAACTGGTGCACGTGCCACGACGACCTGGCCTTTATCGAGCAAATGCTGGACGAGTTGGAGCAAAGCATGTGCATCGACCTCAACCGCATCTATGCCACAGGCATGAGCAACGGCGGCATGTTCGTTCACCGCCTGGGCTGCGACGTGGCGGACCGTTTCGCCGCCATCGCGC
>JAAEQP010000151.1 GCA_024231375.1 bacterium
GGACGGGACGTCCGCGGTCCGTAAGCGGTTCTCATCGTCCCAGGTGTAGAGCTGGCCGTTGGCGTTCTGGGTCAGATTGCCTTTGACGTCGTGTGCCGTGGCACCGCCAGCGGCCGTCAGGAGCTCGTGCACGGCGTTGTGCGTGCGGGACTCGGTTGAGGGCGTCCCGCCTGCAGTCCCAATCGTCGTGCTCTCCCAATCACCCACTTTACTCGACTAGAGACGTAAGGCCCAAAACCATGTTGTTCTTCGCGTCTTAGCGGCTTTGCGAAAAGATCTGTTGTCGGCACGCCCGTGATCATAGACAAACCTGCGAACAGCGTTGCCGCGAAGGGGACAGGTCATCGCTCTATGGTGCCGTTTCGAGTCCCGAACACGGACGTCGCCATTAGAGGGGACGGCCTGTCCGGTCCCATACTCCGTCCCCGTCGCGTCTTCTCAAGAACTCTTGGCAAATCGGCAGAACGCTCTCTTTTTGAGCCCGTCTTTGGGCGCCCAACGCGAGTCAGCGGCAACGCCCGTGTATTCAGACTGTCGCAGCCACTGGGTCGCGGGCTTCCACGCGCAGGCTTCCGAATAGTAAGTGAAGCCCCCTCACCCGCGTCGGCTTCGCATTACCCACAAATCCAGGGCCGGGGTCCTGAAA
>JAAEQP010000152.1 GCA_024231375.1 bacterium
GATGCGGCCGCCCGTCGCCGGGATGATGCCCGCGACAGAACGGAGCGTCGACGTCTTCCCCGCGCCATTTGGGCCCACCAGCCCCAGAATTTGCCCGGGTTGTACCTCGAAACTCAGATTCTGGACCGCTACGGTCTCACGATAGCTCTTCTCAAACTCGGATACGCGTATCATGGTTTCACTCTCACTTTTGGGACGTTCGCGCCACTGTTGTCCCGCTGTCCGGCACGATTCCCCCAGGACCTTTCGGGACCGTGGAACGGATATAGTGCCCGTCATCGGGCGCGAAATGCAAACACGCGGTCACGATCCTACGACGCCTTTGGTTCGCCGCGAACGACGGGGAAGAACTGGGTTGCGAGGAGGGCAAGTACGGCGAGGGTGAGCCCGTTGGTCAGCAGGAGCACCGGCGCGAGCACGACGGCGGTTGCCCACAATGTGAATTGGATACGGGGGGCCAGCAGTCTCGACTCGCTCTCGCGGCGGCGCCATCGACGGAACCGCCAATAGACGGCCAGGAACACCAGAGCCGTTGCGGCGAAGGCGATAGCGAACCCCAGGTAGATCGCGCCGGGCAGGTGCCCGCCCTGCACGATGTCCATGCCGTCGGCGGGGGGCTCGGCGAGTTGCCAGAGGAGGGCGGTTTCGCCGAGATAGGGGGCGTTGTTCCGGTCGGACAGAAACCGTGTGCCCACGAGCCGTCCGTCCGGTAACGGCCACGAGACGGCGAGGACCTGCGCGCTCAGGGTGTAGGCCTGATCGAAGCGGCCGTTTACGCGGGCGGCCGCAATGCCGAAGGCGTTCGCGCTGGGACTGAACCCGCCGATGATGGGGCCGGCATCCACGTCGTAGGTCCACTCGCTGCCCGGTCGGTCGCGGTAGTACTCGCGGTACCCGGCCGCGTACCACGTTTCCTGCCAGAAGTGTTCTTCGTAGAGGTCGTACCAGATTCGTCCTTCGGCGGGGTAGATCTCGTCGGCGAAAATGAGGATGTGGGAATTGAGGATGCCTCGGGACGCTTCGAGCTGTTCCCCCGACCAGGGATGGACAAGCCACGGGATCATGCCGCGGTCGTCGAGCCGGTCGCCCTGGAACGCCCGTAGCTGCCGTGCGACGAAGGCCGAGTGGTCGGCTCCGGTCACGGCATCCGACCGGCGAAGCCACGCCACCGCGGCAAACACGTCGATGGGATAGCATTCGCCGGGGTAGTCGTCGAGTACCCCGTACGGCGACGCATCGAGTTCGGCTGCCAAGGTGTCGGCCTGGTCGCGCAGCAGGGGGATGTACTCGCCTGTGCCCACCAACCGCTCGTAGCTCGTGAGCCCCGCAATGATGAGCGAACGGAAGAACACGTTCTGTTCGTGCATGTAGTCGTCGCCCCAGTGCGTCTTCACCCAGGTGTGATGCACCGGATCGAGCAACAGGTCTTTGCAGGCCTCGATGGTGTCGTGGGCCGATTCGACCGGGGCCTCGCGGGCCAGGCTGGGGTCCTTCTCATAGGCGGCCTGCAAGTGCTCCGTGCCCCAGAGGTAGAAGACGCAGCCGTACAAGGGCCATTCCGTGGCTGGCACATCGAGGTAATGAACGTCGGCCGCCTTCCTCGACG
Source organism: bacterium (assembly GCA_024231375.1). The sequence goes on from JAAEQP010000152.1 coordinate 1,607, forward strand.
CGATGCGGGCTCGCGCCCATTTCTCGTACCGCGGCGTCAGGTACCGATGGAGCCGCCAGGCTTCACGTGGAATATCGCCCGTCTTCAGCGCAGGATCAACGATATTGCGCCACACGAAAATTGCGGGAACCAGAACGAAGTAGAGGGTCAGACCGACCGCGATCGCCGCTCTCCCGTACTGCATCACAGGAACCAAGATGGTGCGTTGCCGCTGCATATCGACCTCCTATGAGGGTGTTGCAAAGCCCTCTACGATACAATGCGCTTTTGGGCCCGTTTCGATCAAGTCCGGTGTGAAGGCCGGTGCCAAGTGCCGCTCTCCAGATGTCTCCTTTCCCTCGAAGGGCGGATTCGTGGTACGGTGGCGCGTCGTCTCAAGGGGTTGGGGCGTCAGCGAAGTACGATGGCAGAGAGGGATCGTCGCATGAACATCGTGATTGCTGTGGTAGTTGTATTGTCTTCGGGAACGGGCACTCCGCCCGAGGGAGTCGATCTCGCCGCGATCGACGGGTGGGATATCGTGGTCTCGCAGGAGGCCAGCCCAAGCGAGGCCTATGCCGCCGAGCAGTTTCAGGCGCTTTTTGAACAGGCGGGCGGCGGGCGGTTGGCGATCGTGACGGACACGCAACGGGCGGACCGACATGTGTTCGTCGGCCCGAGCGGGCTCATGGCCGCGAGCCCGGCCGGGTTCAGCGTCGAAGGGTTCGGCGAGGAGGATCTACGCATCGTCATCCGCGACGACGCGGTCGTCATCGCGGGCGGACGACCCCGCGGTACGCTCTACGGCGTCTACACCTTTCTCGAAGACTACATGGGCGTCCGGTTCCTCACCCACGACCACATCCACGTGCCCGAGTTGGGCCCATGGCGCGTCGTCGGGCCCGTCGACCGGTTCTACCATCCGCCCCTCGCGTTCCGCTGGAGTTTCTACGCGGAGACGAACCGGCATCCGGCCTTCGCCGCACAGAACCGAACGAACACCGTGCCCACCGAAGCCAGGCTCGGCGGGAAGACGGGGCTCGATCTCATCAACCACAGCTTCGTGTCTCTGATGCCGTCGGGGGAATTCGGCGTGGAGCACCCCGAGTACTATGCCTTCGTCGACGGTGAACGCCGCCCCGACCTCGTCAAAGGCGGCTTTGCCACCGAGTTGTGCCTGACCAATCCCGACGTGCTCCGCATTGTGACGGAGCGGGTTCTGGCGCTTCTGCGGGCCAACCCCCAAATGGCGAACGTGTCGGTCAGCCAGAACGACAACATGATGTACTGCCGGTGTCCCGGTTGCGCAGCCATCGACGAGCGCGAAGGCAGTTCCATGGGCTCACTCCTGACCTTCGTCAATGCTGTGGCCGACGAAGTCGGCAAGGAGTTCCCCGACGTGCTCGTCGGCACGCTGGCCTACGGCTACTCCCGCAAGGCCCCGAAGACCGTGAAGCCCCGGCCGAACGTGCAGATTCAGCTCTGCAGCGTCGAGTGCTGCATACTCCATCCCATCGACGATCCGGACTGTCCTCTGAATGTTGGGTTCTGCCTGGACATGGCCGAATGGGGCAGACTCAGCCCGAACGTGTCGATCTGGAACTACAACACCAACTTTCACCACTACCTGTTGCCCTGCCCGAACCTGCGCGTCATCGAGCCCAACATCCGCTATTTCGTGGC
>JAAEQP010000153.1 GCA_024231375.1 bacterium
GCGATGAACCACCACTGGGACTATCCGGATATATGGCCCACGGTCGTCCGCTGTCATTCCTACGAGGTCTTCCAACCCGAGTTTGTTCGCATCGAATGGGGCAAGGTGGACGCCGTCCTGTTCGGCTCGGACCACGTCCTCGACTACGCCAAGACCGAGCGCGGCTTCGACCACCCGAACGTCCACGTCATCCCGCTTGGCTTCGACCTCGAGCACTACCAGCCGCCCCCCGACAAGGTGTACGGCAAGGTCATCGGCTTCGTCGGGTCGCTCAATCTGAAGAAGGGCCCGATGCTGCTCGCCCAGGTCATCAAGGCGGTGACCGACTATGACCCCGAGTTCCAGTTCAGGCTATGCGGCCACCCGGGCGACCCGCGGTTCGTGGCATACTTCTGGCACATGCTCGAGACGTGGGGCATCCGGGACAACGTGACGAACCTCGGCTATCTGGACGATATGCGGGCGTTCTACCACGGGTGCGACTACATCCTGAGCACGAGCCCGTGGGAAGGGAACGCCCAGTGTGTCGGCGAGGGGATCGCGTGCGGGTGTATCCCGCTTGTCCATGCGTGGCGGGGGGCAGCGGAGCTCTACCCGTATGCGTCTACGTTCGGTTGGCCGAGCATGGCGAAGACGTGGATAGAGGCCGGGGACCAGGCGCTATGGCTACCAGACAGCCGCGCCGACCTTCCCGATCAAAACGACTGCCTAGACCGGATAGGGGCGGTCATCGAGGAGGTGGTGGGATGAAGGTTCACGCTAAACGAAACGGCCCGTACGCGCACGTGAACGAGGACGACGGGCCGCTCTGCGGGTATCCATACAAACCCAACACCAAACTGACTGAAGTACGTGAC
>JAAEQP010000154.1 GCA_024231375.1 bacterium
GCCGAGAACAATCACATTCACGATTACGGGCAGTGGTTCCGGATGTACCAGTCAGCGATCTCGCTGAGCGGCGTGGGCAACCGTGCGTCGCACAATCTGATTCACGATGCGCCGCATATGGCTATCGGGTTCGGCGGGAACGACCACGTCATCGAGTTCAACGAGATCCACAACGTGTGTATGGAGTCGAACGACGCGGGGGCCATGTACACCGGCCGCAATTGGACGATGCGCGGCCACGTAATCCGGCACAACTACCTGCACCATATCACGGGGTTCGAGGGCCGTGGGTGCGTGGGGGTGTATCTGGACGACATGTTTGCCTCGGCCGACATCGTGGGGAATGTGTTTTTCAAGGTGACCCGGGCCGCCTTCATCGGGGGCGGACGCGACTGTTCCGTCGAGAACAATATCTTCGTCCACTGTAATCCGTCGCTGCACGTGGACGCGCGGGCATTGGGATGGGCCCACGGCCACGCCGACGGATGGATCGAGGAGGCTGGGGAGAAAGGCACACTCACCGGAATCGCCTACAACAAGCCCCCGTACAGCGAACGGTATCCTGAACTGGTTACCATCCTCGAGGATGAGCCGAAAGCACCCAAGGGGAACGTCATCGCGCGGAACATCTCTTGGGGCGGCAAATGGGACGGCATCCACGGCGCGGCGCGGCCCTACGTGGCGCCAGTAGACAATGTGATTGACGAGGAGCCGGGGTTCGCCACGCCCGAGCGGCTGAGCACAGACAACACGCCTCGGACGACCGATTTTGCCCTAAGGGCGGATTCCCCGGCCTTCGCCAAGGGATTCAAGGCGATTCCGCTGGCTCAAATCGGACTCTACGAAGATGAATCGCGCGCGTCGTGGCCGGTGGCACACCCGGTGGGCGCGTTGTCGAATCCGTCTGGGCGCTAGAAGGCCGCGAGGAACGCCCGGCAACCAGCGCGTCGCGCTCATCGTATTAGCCTTTTGGACAGCAGTCCGACCAGATCGTGTCGCGCAGGGTGATGATCCCATTCAGGAGGCCCATGACCGTGTCTTGATAGGCGTCAAGGAGCGTGTGAAAAAACGTCACGATCATCAGGAGGTCCTCAAGCCCGCAGAGGATTGAGGGGCACTCGTTTTCAGCCATCAGGGGCAAGCGGGAAGC
>JAAEQP010000155.1 GCA_024231375.1 bacterium
GCTCCGAAGTGACGCTTGAGAACGGTATCGTTTCAGTCACCATCAACAAAGCAACGGCACGAATTGATTCACTGGAACATCGTGGGGATGAGCTGTTGGGCAATGGCGGTACCGGCTATCTTCAAGTCTATGTGGACCACGCTTTTTCCTCCCCGTCAACGGCGGCCTACAGTGCCGTTGTGAGTACGAATAGTATGGCGGACATTGCCCATTCGTGGATTATCGGCGGTCTGGAATTCGAATTTCATTATGTGTTGCGCGAGGGCGACAGTGGCGTCTATTCGTATCTGATTGTCGAATACGACCCTGCCCGGGCTGCGACAACTCAACTAGAACAACTCAGCTTTGTGTTTCGCACTGACAAGGCGATTTTTCGCCGCATGTACGTCGGTGATGACCGCATTGTTGAAATGCCTGCACCGGAAGACCTGGTTGCCGGCACCACGCTGAGTCCGCGGGAAGCAACTCTCCTTGCCGATGGAAGCATCGACCACAAGTATCATTACTCAAACTATGTGAAGGATATGGATGTATACGGTTGGGCCGGCAACGGCAAGGGTCATTGGATGGTATTGGCCAGCAATGAGTACATGAATGGCGGGCCCACCAATCAGGAGCTTACGGCTCATCAGACGACCAAGACGCCGGTGACGCTTAGAATGATTCACGGCGCACACTATGGTTCCGGCGTAACGGACCTCAATGCGAGCGATGGCATCTGGAAGAAGGTCTTTGGTCCCTGGCTCATCTATCTGAACGAGGGCGACAACGACGATGCTCTATGGGCCGATGCCAAGAACAGAGCGCGACGGGAAATCGCGGCGTGGCCCTACGGTTGGATGAGTCATCCGGACTACCCGCTGGCCGCGGAACGTGGAACCGTGAGCGGTACGCTTCATATCGCCGACGGGAGCAGTCCCGATGGCGCGTTGGTGCTTCTTGCCCAGCCTACCGATGGTACGGACGATACGAACTGGCAACGGCAGGGAAAGGACTACATTTTCTGGACCCAGGCGGCAGCGGACGGGAGTTTCGCTATTGAGGATGTACGGCCCGGCAGCTATACCCTGTACGCAAACGTCTCCGGTGTGTTGGATGAATACACGTTCAACGGCGTTGAGGTCGCGACGGGCTCGAATGCGCTTGGGACGTTGAAGTGGGTTCCGCGCAGACACGGGCGGCTTGTCTGGCAGATCGGCGTGGCGGACCGCACGGCAGCGGAGTATCTCCATGGGGACGATTTTCGCCGCTGGGGTTTGTGGGAGGACTATCCGAGAGATTTCCCAAACGGCATTGCGTACACGATTGGAACGAGCAGCTATGCCACGGATTGGAATTTCTGTCAGTGGAGTATGCCCGACGGCAACGGGGGGTATGCTGTTTCGCCGTGGGCGATCAATTTCGATATGGACGAGGTCGTTGGCGAACGGGCCGTACTGACGTTTGCGATCGCGGCGTCTCGTAGTGCGCGATTGAAGGTTCTCGTCAATGGCGTCGAGGTGTATTGCGGCGATATCGAGACAAGTGACGGAGCGGGACATCGCGCGGGGATACAGGGCTTCTATCAGGAAATCGTGGTCCCCTTTGATTCCTCTCTTCTAAGTACGACCAGCATCAATACGGTCGTTGTTGAGCAGGCAAGACCAGGGCTGTTCAACAATATCATGTATGATTGCATTCGCCTTGAGGTTGGCTCTGAGGGCGATCTGAATAGGGACGGCAACGCAAGGCGATAGCAGTTCGTAGCAGAGAAGGACGGGGACGTAGGGGCATGTTGGGCTTCGTCGCTCAAGATTCGTCAGAGGCAATGCTCCGATGGATCGATGCGGCGCAACCGGTTTGAGGAGTTCAACGGCAATGAAGTGGTCGAGAATCCTGCTACTCGTTGTGTTCGTCCTTGGTCTGGCGTCGGCCGAAAGTGCCGGAGGCGATCCGATGGACCGCTACAACGTTGTCTGGGAAAGTCCATCCAAGGACGCGACGGGCCAGATGCCCTTGGGCAATGGCGATATTGCGGCGGGCGTCTACGCCGTTGAGGACGGCGATCTGTACCTGCTGCTGGCGAAGAACGATGCCCTCACCTACAACGGCGATATCTTCAAGACCGGCCGCGTCCGCGTCTCGATCACACCCAACCCGTTCGCCAAGGGGAAGCCGTTCAAGCAAACGCTGGATCTGGCGACGGGAGCGATTCGCATTGAGGCGGACGGCGTGCGTCTCCGTGTCTGGGCGGATGCCAACCGGCCGGTGTATCACGTGCAGATTGATTCGCCTCGTGGTATCGAAGTCACGGCGGAACCTGAGTTCTGGCGGCGTTTCGACGACTGCCGGTCCAACGTTTCGAGAGCGCCCATTGACCCGCCCACGCAGGATGTTCGTGTAGAACGGGACGGCCGGATTCTCTGGTATTTCCCGGTAGGCGACCGGAGCGTGTATCCCACCGAGATGAAGTACTACAACGTTGAGGAAATGCTGTCGAAGCATCCCGACCCGTATCGATCAAATACCTTCGGAAATCTGCTTGAGAGTCCCGATCTGACCCTGGAGAAGGGGTCGCTGTCCGGGAAGGGACGGAAGTTCGACATCCGCATCCATGCCTTGACCAAGCAGACTCCTGAAATCTCTACCTGGCTCGAAACCATCGAAGCCCAGGCGGCCGAGCCGACCGATGTGAGCAAGGATTGGAAAAAACACTGTCGTTGGTGGTCCTCGTTCTGGGACCGAAGTTGGATCATCGTTTCGGACAACACGCTGCCCGCGCGGAAGCGGGAGAAGCTCCGTGGCGAAGCGCCCTCGGGCAGGCGTAGGGACAAAGACGATGGCGCGCTGGTAGCGCAGAGCTACAACGTGTTCCGGTTTCTCATGGCCTGCCAAAGCCGGGGGCGCATTCAGGCCAAGTTCAACGGTGGCCTGTTCACGCAGCCATTGCGTTACGACAAGGAGAGAGAAGAAGCCGCTCAGCAAGAGGGCGGTTGGTGGTTGAGCCATGAGGACGACCGCGACTGGGGACGGCGGTTCACGTACCAGAACCAACGGTTGCTCTACTGGCCCCTGTTGATGAGTGGCGACTTCGACCTGATGCAGCCGTTCTTCGACTACTACTGGAACCTGCTTCCGGTCCGCAAGGCCATCACCAAAGCATGGTTCGAACACGACGGCGCCTACTACCGCGAGAACATCGAGCCCACGGGCGGCGAACGGGATTGTGGAAAGGCGGGCAAGCCCCCGAAGACGAGACCCGGCGAGAACAAGGGAGACGGGTATTACCACAGCTACTACTTCACCTGCGGCCTGGAGACCGTGGCCATGATGATCGATTATGTGAACTACTCGGGAGACGAGGCGTTCCGCGACACGGTACTGGTGCCTTTTGCACGCGAGGTCCTGCTGTTCTTCGACAAGCACTACGCCCGCGACGCCTCCGGCGAGCTTCGTCTGGACCCCGCCATGGTGCTGGAAACCTTTTGGATCGCCGTCAACCCCGCGCCGGATGTGGCCGGACTCCAATTCTGCCTTGATGAACTACTCGTCATGAAAGCCGGAAACGAAAAAGACCAAGCCGATTGGAAACGGCTCCGGGGCGAACTCCCGCCTATCCCTTTGCGCGAGGTAGACGGGCGCAAAGCTATTGCTCCGGCGGAGGAATACTCGAAGAAGAGCAACGCCGAAAACGGATCCTTGTACCCGGTGTTCCCGTTCCGCTGTTTCGGACTGGGCCTGGGCACCAAGGACATCGTCGAATGGACCATGAAGTACCGCGTGAACAAGAATGCCTTCGATTATCGATGCTGGACGCAGGACCAGATCCACTGGGCGTATGCGGGAAACGCCGCCGAAGCGAAAGACGGCCTCGTTCACCGTTTCCGGAACGCCTCACGGCAATGCCGTTTCCCCCTGTACGGAAGCGCGGGGCCGGACTCGTGCCCGGACTTCGACCATTTCGGATCAGGGTGCACGGCGCTTCAGCGGATGCTGGTGCAGGAAGCGGGCGACACGATCATGCTCTTGCCGGCGTGGCCCGCGGACTGGGACGCGGACTTCAAACTGCACCTGGCGAAAGAGACGGTCATCAGCGGCAAGGTTGTCAATGGGAAACTGAAAGACTGGTCCATCGAACCGGCTGCGCGCAGGAAAGATGTGGTGATGTGCCAGCCGCAGGAGTAGCGCGCACGCTGTTGATGTGCCCCGTGCTGTTCGCGCTCGGAATCGCCTTCACGGCGGGGAATCTGCCTTTGAAGCGACGCTCCTGTCCCTAGGACTTGGCTTGTTTTCGTCTGACGATTTCATTCTTGCCCGTTGCCGGCACCGTTGACGTGAAATCGTCAAAATACTCTCGGAGCTGCTTCTGAACATTGGCGAATTCCGGCTTGTCGATCAGATTGTTCGTCTCGTCCGGATCCTTCTTGAGGTCGAAGAGCATGTCGCCGAAGGATCTGAAATCCCTTCCTGCCGCATACTCGGTTGGATCGAGCCAAATCCCGAGCTTGTAGTTGTCTGTGACCACGCTGGCTTGCGACCAGTTTTCAGAGACGACGTACTTGCGCTTCGTTGCTTCACCTGACGCTAGGGTCGTGGCGAACGATGTCGCGTCAATACCGTGTTTCGTGGCTGGGAGTTCTACACCAGCCAACTCGAGAAGGGTTGGGTAGAGATCGAACATTTCGACAAGATCGTTGCAGGTCTGCTGTTCTTTCACGACGCCCGGCTGGGAGACGATCAGCGGTACCCGAAGGGTCTCTTCATAGACGTTGTGTCCCGCGGCGCACTTCTCGACCATGCTGTGTCTGCCGACAAAATCTCCGTGGTCGGATGTGTACACGACGATGGTGTCTTCGAGTAACCCCTCTTCTTCGAGTGCCTTCATGATCGTGCCGACGTGATGGTCGATCTCTGTTACGAGTGCGTAGTAGGCTGCGATGTAGAAGCGGAAGAGCTGCTCGTCCTTGATCGCTTTGTCGAGGCGCCAGACTCTGTTCTTGCCCTGATGCAGCGTCTGCAGAGTGGGCGGCAGTTCCTCGACGGGTTGATTCAGGGTTGGGGGTTTGTTAATCGCCTCGCCTCTTGCAGTGCCCTCCCCCCATTCCGAATAGTCGTACATGTCCAAGTACCGCTTCAGTGCGTTGTAGGGCTGATGGGGGCGGTAGAACGAAGACCAGCAGAAGAACGGTTGGTCGCGATTCTTCTGCTCGCGGATGAGCCTTACGGTTTCCTGGGCGGTGAAGGCTTCCATGGTCTTGTCTTCGGGCAAGGCACTCACGGTGGTGGCGAGATCGGCGGTCGGATATTTCCCGCCAAACTCCGCGCTCCAGTCGCGTTGGAAGGCGTCAAGATACCCTTGCTCCTCAATCCAATCCCTGTAGCTGTTGCCGGGCGATTCATCTCGGAGATGGCTTCGGTGATAGTCCCAGCCGAGATCGCCCGCGCCCTTCAGGTGGCGCTTGCCAAAGGCCGCCGTGTAGTAGCCGTCGGCTCTTCAGAGCCGATTGCAGCGAGACGACTTCGTCAGCGACGCTTGTGTTGTCGGGATTGTGCAAGATACCCAGGTGCCGTGGGTAGAGCCCCGTCATCAGGGACATTCGCGAGGGCACGCAAACAGCGTCCTGGCAGTAGGCCCGGTTGAAGACGGTTCCGCTCTTCGCGAGCTTGTCGAGATTCGGTGTGATTGCGTCGGGATGGTTCTGAAAACCCAGGCATGCTGCTTGATGCTGATCCGAAAAGAGCAGCAGGATATTCGGCCTTCGGGCTGGGGCTTGCGCATTGGCGTGCGACCCTTGGGATGCGGAAGCTACTGTTGCGGCGCCGGTGGCGATGGTTCTAACGAACGACCGCCTGGTTAGCCCATTCGTTCCCGCTGGCTTTGATGAATGTCCGGTTGCCATGAGGGGTCACTTCCTTTGGAGAGTTCGGGGGCAGAGGCGGTTCGAGGCTCATACTGCCGAATTATTGCGTTCAGCGCGTCCCTGCACTATCCTGCCAAGCGACGTACGCAGTGCGTACTCCTGGGTGAGTAAGGATAGCGCAATGAAGGACCGGGCACAATAATCCCGTGAGTCGGAACACAAACCGGATGCGGCTCAGTTCAACAAGAAGGAGTAGAGGGATGGCGGACTTCTCACTGTTTGACCTAACCGGAAAGAAAGCGCTGGTGACCGGCGGCGCCGTTGGAATCGGACGTGGGTATGCGACCGCGTTGGCCATGGCGGGGGCCGATGTCGCCATCGTCGATATCGACCTGCCGACCGCGGAGAAAACCTGCGCGGCTATCAAAGCAATGGGCCGCGATTCCATGGCGATTCGTTGCGATGTGACGGACAAGGAACAGGTCCAGGCCATGGTTGCGCAGGTCGTCGAACAGTTTGGACGCCTGGACATTGGCGTGAACAATGCGGGCATCGCCATTCTGGGCGGGGATGAGGACTTGGACCAGGCGGACTGGGACAAGGTCATTGCGGTCAATCTGACGGGTGCGTACCTCTGTGCGCAGGCCCAAGCGCAGCAGATGATTCGCCAGACGCCCACGGAAGGCAAGATCATCAACACCGCTTCCATGTCGGCTCGGATCGCGAACTGTAACGCGTCGTACGATGCATCGAAGGCGGGTATCGTACACATGACGCGGACCCTGGCCGCGGAATGGGGACGGTTCAACATCAATGTGAATTGCATCAGCCCGAGTTATCTTCTAACCCCCATGCACGCCTCGACGCCAACCGTTGCACGAGACCGTATTCGTGAGTTGACTCCCCTTGGCCATGTCCAGCGTCCGGAAGACCTCTATGGCGCGGTGATCTTTCTGGCGTCGGCCGCCTCCAACTATGTCACCGGCCACGACCTGCTGGTTGACGGAGGGCACACGTTGAACGCATGGCTTACGCCTCTGACCCGGGAGGTTCCGCCGCGCGTGAGCCCCGAGGAGGAAGTGGTGCAGATGAAGTATGATTTGGACGCCATGGGCGTACCTTATGATGCCGATGGCATCAATCCCGATCTGCATCCGGAGATTGCGGACGCCTTCAAAGGGGCTTTCGGACTAACCGACTGAATGGAACGAGACTGGAGACGACCATGGAACTCTCTGTTCACGATCTGGCCCGCATGATGGATCTCAGTGCGGTGCGTACGGATGTCGACTACACGGAGATTGAACGGTTGGCGGCTGAGGCGAAACGTTTCGGGGTCATCTGCGCGTTCGTGATGCCCTGTTACGCGTTGGACATGAAACGCCTGTTGGAAGACGCGCCCGAGGTCGGCGTGGGTAGCGTTGCGGGATTCCCGTCGGGCGCAACCGCGACGGCGTCCAAGGCCGCGGAAGCGCACGACCTGGTGCTGCAGGGTGTGGACGAGGTCGACATGGTCATCAATGTGGGATGGCTGAAGTCGGGCCGGGACGACGCGGTGCGAGACGATATCCGGGCAGTGGTTGAGGCTGCCCAGGGCACTCCGGTGAAGTCTATCCTTGAATGCCACTACCTCTCGGAAGACGAGATGCGGCGCGGGGCCGAACTGGCCGTGGAGGCTGGCGTGTCCTTCGTCAAAACGGGCACGGGCTGGGCGCCCACGGGAGCAACGCTGGCGAATGTCCAGCTTCTCAAGTCCGTCGTGGGAGACAGGGCCGGCGTGAAAGCGGCGGGCGGCGTGCGTGACCTGGAGACCGTCGTGGAAATGATGCGGCGCGGCGTGACTCGATTCGGCATCAGCGCCGAGTCGGGCGCGAAGATCCTCGGAGAGTGTGCCGCGCGGCCCGGAGGAGTCGTAACCCTATGAAGACTATCTTGGCCTATGACTTGGGAACCGGCGGCAACAAGGCTTCCCTGTACACGGAAGAAGGGGAATGTCTGGATGCCGTCTTCGTGCCCTACGACACGCTGTACCCACAAACCGGTTGGCATGAGCAGCGGCCCGCGGATTGGTGGACGGCCGTTGTAGAAAGCACGCGCCGGTTGCTCGCCTCGGGCAAGGTCAACGCGGAGTCCATTGAGTGCCTGGCCGTTAGCGGCCACAGCCTGGGGTGTGTCCCGCTGGACAACTCAGGCGCCTTGCTTCGAGAAACCACGCCCATCTGGTCGGACAAGCGCCCGGAAAGCCAGACGGCCGCTTTCTTCGACAGAATCGACCCCGACGATTGGTACGCGCGAACGGGTAACGGCTTCCCCGCACCCCACTACACGGTCTTCAAGGCCATGTGGTATAGGGATTGTGAGCCGGACCTCTTTGAGGCCACTGACAAAATCATCGGCACAAAAGACTACATCAACTACCAGTTGACGGGACGTATCGCGACCGATTTCTCGTATGCCTCCGGGTGTGGCGCCTACAACCTGGAAGCTTGGGCCTACGACGAGGAACTGGTGGAAGCGACGGGGTTGCCCCGATCGCTGTTTCCTGAGATCGTGCCTTCTACCGAAATCCTGGGCACCTTGACGGAGGACGCGGCGCGGGCGCTTGGATTGCCGCGAAACGTGAAGGCTGCCTGTGGTGGGGTGGACAACTCCTGCATGGCCCTGGGGGCGCGCAACATCGCCGAAGGGCGCGTCTACGCGTCCCTCGGTTCGAGTGCCTGGATCGCCGTATGCAGCGGCCAACCCCTGCTGGAACGCCGCACCAAACCCTACGTGTTCAGTCACGTGATCCCCGGCATGTTCACGTCCGCCATGGCAATCTTCTCGTCCGGTTCTTCATTTCGCTGGGTGCGCGACCACATCTGCCCCGATTTGATTGAGGTCGCCAAGCGTAGCAGGGACGACGTGTACGACCGGATGACCGAGATCGCAAAGCAGTCGCCGGTGGGTGCCAAAGGGCTACTCTTCAACCCGAGCATGGCAGGCGGCTCGTCGCTGGATGCGAGTCCCCACATTCGAGGTGCATTGCTCGGACTCGATCTCGGCCACACGCGATGCGACATCATCCGGGCCGCCATGGAAGGCATCGCGCTGAACATGCGGATCGTCCTGGATGAATTGCGGGCACTCTGCCCCGTTTCCAAAGAGATGATCGCCGTTGGAGGAAGCAGCCGCAGCACCTTCTGGCGCCGCATGTTCGCGGATGCACTGGACATTCACATTGTCCGAACCAACATAGGGCAAGAGGCCGGTTCCCTGGGCGCCGCGGCCGTGGCTGCCGTGGGCGCGGGGCTCTGGCCCGATTTCTCACCCATCGACCAAGTTCATCGCGTCCAGGATACTTCCGAACCCAACGCGGAGAACAAGGCCGTCTACGAATCGCTCTTGCCGGCGTTCCGCCAGGCCGCTGAAGCCCAAGCCCGCCTAGGCGACACGCTTCACGCTCTGGGTAACACGCAGGATTCGTGAACGTGCCCGGTTGCGCGCAGGAATGTCGCCTTGGCTCATCAGCCACAGGCAGGATTGGGCCGAAATCGCTCAGGGCGCCACGCATTTGGGAAGCTGTCGGAAGATGCACGTGTCGCTTTGGAGCGCTTGAGCCATGGAAGGATTGTCATCATAAGCACTCAGCACGCACTTCACTATCGCCCCCTGGTGGCTCTTCTGGCCTCTTCTTTGGTCAGCTTCTACTCCGTCGCGGAACCCATGTTTAACCCGGCCCTGGATCGACCGGGCGAGGAATGGTGTTACGCGGCTCAATCGACAACGGTAATCGGGATGCCCTTTGTGCCGGAACCGGTACAGGTGACCTACGACGGGGCGATCTACACGCGTTACGCGGAGCTTGCGTTCTTCTATGGCGAATCGTCTACCCCGGTGATGGCACGGAACAAGACCTTCAAGGACGGTTGGATTCCGGTGGTGGAATACGCCTGGAACGACGAAGGAGTTGCCTACGACCTTGAGATCTTCAGCGCGGAACTGCCTGAACTGGGCCGGAGCAATCTGCTTCAGTTCGTCCGGTTCACGATGACAAATCCCGGTGAGGCATCGATACAAGGCGTGATTGCAGCGGTAACGCGGGGCAGCGCCGGAAGATTCCGCTTGGGGGCCGTGCGCGAATCCAACACCCCCGACACACGGTACGCGATGGAAGGTGGCGCCGTCACGCGCGACGGCAAACTGGTCTACACGTTCCCTGCAGACGCCGATCGGTATGCCGTGCCCAAGAAGCCGTATCAGAGCGCCTACGAAGGACGGGCGTACCGCGTTACGGACAAGACCGCCACGGGAATGGCCGTGTACAGGAGAAGGCTCGAACCGGGTGAGTCATTCAGCGCGGTATTCAAGATGCCCCGTGTGCCACTGGACGATGCGGGAAGTGTTGCCGCGGTCCAAACCGCCGACTATGAAGACGCGCTTCAACATACGATAGCCTATTGGCAGAACCTGTTCGGCGATTTCGCGTTCAGTATCCCTGAGCAACGGGTCAACGATTCCTATCGCGCTGCCATGGTCCATTTGATGCTGGCCAGCAGAACCCAGGATGGACAGCGGCGTCAGGGCAGTGGCCTGCCTTACGATGCACTCTTCTTGAACGACTACATAGACATGCTGTTGGCCTACGACACGGCTGGCCTGCATCAATTCGCCGAGCCCAACGTTGGATGGCTGATGCGCAAGCAGCATCCGTCCGGCATGTTCATTGATGTTCACAACCGAGGCGACGACAAGATCGTCACTTCGCACGGCCAAGGCCTGTTTGCCCTGGCCTATCACGCAGTCATGACACAAGACCGGACCTATGCCGAGAAGGTGTATCCGGCCGTCAAGAAAGCGACGGATTTCATCATTAAGGACCATCAATCCGACAAACGCGGGTTGATCCGCCCGTCGATTCCCTACGACGCGCCGATGCTGGAGGGGTACCACACCTGTCACAACTTGTTCGCCCTCCTGGCGCTACGAACGTCTATTCGTGTAGCCGATATGCTCGGCAGGGCCGATGATGTTAAGGCATGGACGCAAGCGGAAGAAACATATGCCGCGGCTGTGGAGCGGGCCATTGACTGGACCTACGAGAAGGAGGGGTACATTCGCTCAGGATTGTATGACTGGAAGGCGGGCACGGTTCAGAACAATGGGAAAACGCCAAACGAGTACCCCAACCAGGACTGGGAAAACAACCTGCTGGTCTACCCGACCGAATTGCTTGCGCCGGACGATGAACGTGTCTCAACAACCCTGGCGACGATTCGCGCGCGCAAGTACCGCGAAGGAGTCATGACCTACCGCAACGGCATGCATATCCACCAATATGTCACGCTGAACCAGGCCAACCAGTATCGCGCCATCGGTGACCAGAAACATGCACTCCTGGATTTGTACCACGTACTACTGCACAACGGTTCGACCCATGAAGGGTTTGAGAATCTCGTGATTCCCTGGTCCAATCGGACTCCCAGCGCCAGTTGTCCGCCGCCCCACGCTTGGGCCGCTGCCAAGACCGCGCTCTTCATCCGCAACATGCTGGTCTGCGAATACGGCGGCAGAGCCGGGGTGAACGAGGCGCAACGGGACCTCTATCTGTTTTCCCTGATTTCACCGAGTTGGATGGCGCCAGGTAACCAGGTAATCGTTCGGAACGCTCCCACCGAGATGGGACGTGTGTCCAGCACGCTGACCTTCACCGAAGAAGGCGCGAACATGACGGTCAAAACGGATTTCCACCATGCGCCGCGACATATCGCGTTCCGCATTCCGTTCGGTGTTAGCCTGGACACCTTCGCAAGCGACGGCAAGCGTTCCTTCGAGGAAGGCGGTGTTCTCTTCTTTTCCCCTGACACAACGACGGTCTCCATGCGATGGACGGAACAGGCGGATGCCCATGCCGACACCTATCAGGACATCCTGAAGAGCTATCGCAGCGAGTATGACTTCATCGTCAAGGACGACAACTACGACCCTTCACGCGCCGGCAAACCCTTTCTGCTGGAAGACGAGACGGACTACCCGGCTGAACCATTGAGTTTTCAGTTGGTGCGCAAGGCGTTCAGCAAGGAGTACAAGCGACGTTTTGAGGAGTTCGTTGCCCAAGGGGGGAAGCCATATCCCGTAGAGCCACCCTCCTTGAAGTAGAAGCGTCGAGAATGGTCGTGCTCACTTCCATATCTCCCCAAGGCACTTGACGTCCAGATGGGTCTGGTGCTGGTCGGTGTAGCTGGCGTTCAGCGCACGTGTCGCGTCCACGGACGCCGTAGTCAATGGGCGGTAAGGCTCCCGTTCCGAGTCGCTCTGGCTTAGAGATGTAGTTCGACGACATCGCCATCGTGGACGACGTGGTCGTGGCCCACCTGTTGACCGTCGTGTACGCCTGCGCCCCAGATTCGGGCCATCTTGAGGCCGGTCACGAAGTCTTTGTGTACTTTCCGCGCGAAATCTTCTACCGAGTCACCCGTCCGAAGGACAAAGGGCGCGGTCATGTCGACTTCCTTGTGCGGGAGTTTGCAGTAGATGCGGATGAGCCCCAGCCGCGCGAAGAGATCCTCTCTAAGGACGTCCAGGTTGCGGCCGGTAGTAGCGGACACGGCCAGGAGCGGCCACTTCCCTTCGAGCAATTCGCTGAGGACTTCGAACTCCTCGTCCCACGCTTCGTCGTCGGCCTTGTTGACCAACACGGAGCAGGCGACGGGGAAAGCGTGGCCTTCCAGGGCGGCGCCGGGCGCGCCGCTGTGCAGCGCGACGCGGTACTTGTCCAGCAGATCGAGCGTGTTGTCGAGTTGGTCGAGGGGCCGTGCCTGCAAATCGACTACGACGAGGGCAAGGTCCGCGCCCCTGATGACATTGAACATGTCCGGTTCCACGTGATCCGGGCTCAGGGGCGGCATGTCGACCAACTGAATCTGGATGTCGCGGACGGGCATCATACCGGGGACGGGCGCCCAGGTGGTGAAGGGGTATTCCGACACTTTGGGGGTTGCGTGGGTCAGGGCCGTGATGAGGGCAGACTTGCCGACGTTGGGTGCGCCGATGAGGACGACCTGGACGGGGCCTTCTTTTTCGATGTGGTAGACCGACTTGTGCCGCGACGCTTTCTTCGCCGTTTCGAGGCCGTCCTTCAGTTTGGACAGTTTCCGGCGCAAGCCCGCGCGGAGCTTGTCCGTGCCTTTGTGTTTTGGGATGGTGGCAAGCATGTCCTCCAGACACGCAGTCCGCTCGTTGGGCTCCTGAGCGGCGCGAAACCGCTCTTCAGCCGAGTAGTACTCTGGAGGAAGATTGGTAGGCACGGTTAACCGGATCGATGGGGACCAAGCCCCGGTTTATTCCAGCCCGTATTTCTTAATCTTGTATTGGAGCGTTGTGCGCTTGAGGCCGAGGTGTTCGGCCGCTTTGGTTTTGTTCCAGTGGAACCGGTCGAGGGCGGCGGCGATCATGTCGCTCTCCATCTGGTCGGTGCGTTCGACCAGGGAGGCGTTGTCGGGCGCGGCGGGGGCTTCCGGCTCGGGTTCTTCCTGGAGGAAGAACATGTCGGGCGGAATCTCCTCGCGTGTGATGACGGGAGTGTCGGCGAGGACTACGGCGCGCTCAAGCACGTTTTCGAGTTCGCGCACGTTGCCGGGCCAGGGATAGCGCATGAGGAAACTCATGACGTCGTCATCGACGCCGTCGAGGGATTTCCCGATCTCGCTGCTGAATCGCCGCAGGAAATGGTCGATGAGGGCGGGGATATCGTCGGGCCGTTTGCGGAGCGGCTCGACGCGCACGGAGAACACGTTGAGCCGGAAGAAGAAGTCTTCCCGGAACGAACCGGCCTGGATGGCCTCGCGGAGATCGCGATTGGTGGCGGCCACGATGCGGACATCGACGTGGACGGTATCGGTGCCGCCGACACGTTCGAAGTCGCCTTCCTGGAGCGCACGCAGCAGCTTGGTCTGAATGCCGGGATCGATCTCGCCGACTTCGTCGAGGAACAGAGTGCCGTCGTGGGCCTGTTCAAACCGGCCGACGCGGCGGCCCACGGCGCCGGTGAATGCGCCTTTCTCGTGCCCGAACAGTTCGCTTTCCAACACGCCGGGCGCCAAGGCCGCGCAGTTGAGCGCTACGAAGGGCTTGTCGCACCGGGGGCTGGCATCGTGGATGGCGCGTGCCACCAGTTCCTTGCCTGTGCCGGTGGGACCGGTGATGAGCACGGAACTGCGTGTGGGCCCGATCTTGCGGATCATCTTAAGCAACTGCTTGGTGTGCTGGCTCTCGCCCATAATGCGCCGCGCCGCGGGGGCGTGGTCATCGGGGGCCTTGTCTTCGGCAGGTTCGACGGCCCGCACGGCGGATGCGGTATCCACTTTGCGCTCAATCTGGGCAAGTTTGAAGGGTTTGGCGATGAAGTCGTAGGCACCCAGGCGCATGGCTTCGACGGCGGTTTCGATGGTTCCATAGGCGGTCACCACGATGACGCGGGTGTCGATGGCCTTCTCTTTGGCCGCGCGCAACACCGCCAGTCCGTCGCGTCCGGGCATCTTCAGATCGGTAATGATGACGTCGAAGATGTGGTCCTGGAGGAGTTCGATGGCCTTCTCGCCATTGGATGCGGTCGCGACGTCGTAGCCTTTGTCCTTGAACGCCGATTCAAGGAACTCGCGCATCCCGGCCTCGTCGTCCACCACCAGAAGGCGCTTCTGTGTGTCTGCTGCTGCCACGTGGTTGCCTTCGCGTTACTTCACAGGTTCTTCAGAGAATGTACCATCGCGTGGGCTGGCGGTCAAACTGCCCCGTCGACCGTTTCGCGCCCCGCGCGGCCGGTGGTTCCCCCGGTCACTCGTCGAACAGATTGTTAAACGCGTCCAACCGCTCTTCATCGTTCGGCGTGTCCGAGTCGCCGAACAGCTTGTCCAGTGCGCTCCGGCCCGCGTCGGGTTGGCCGGTAGAGTCGCCGTCCCCGAATGCGCGGAACGCAAAATGGTCACAGAAATTCGCGCCTGTCCGGTCGCCCACCCAGTCGGAATTGGGAACGGTGCATTCGTTGTGCTTGCCCGTGTCGTGGAATTTGCAGTTGAGGCAACAGTGCAGGTAGGCGTTGCACTGCTCGCAGCTCTCCTTCACCCCCGGGACCTTGACACGTTTCTCCGTGGTCCATTCCCGGCCGCACGAATGGCACTTCATCATGGCATTAGCCTACCCGCGGCCAACGGGCGTGTCAACTGTGAACCTCTGGTCGCATCCGATGAACGCAGATCGATCCCGCACATGGTTCCGTCAGACTGCAATCGTCAGCTTGCCGTCTTTCACGGTGGTCTCGTAGCACTTGAGCGCTGTCTTCGCGGGGCCCTTGAGTACCTTGCCGTCGAGACCGAACTCGGAATGTCCGAAACTGCAGCAGACGAGTTTCCCCGATGCGGCGTTGTAGTCCACCGACCGGCCGAAGTGGGTGCATGCGTTGGACAGGGCGACATACGCGTCCTCTTCGGTGCGCACGATGATGAGGGAATCGTCGCCGACCGCCATCTGAACCGAGCCGCCCACCTTGGCAAGTCCCGGGATCTTGGCCACCTCAAGGGTCAATATGCCGTCGCCTTGCTTGACGTTGGCGTCGTCCACCTTCGGGGTGTTGCCCGCGCACCCGCTCAGGCCGCACATGCAGGCGCCTGCTCCACCGGCAACCGCTGCCGTCGTCAACGAAGTCCGCATGAAGTCTCTTCGTGAAGTGTCGTCGCTCATCGGTGAATCTCCTCCCGTACGCCGTGGGAGCATTCCTGTTCTCGCGGCAGTGTTAGACGTGCCCCTTGAGTGTTGCAGAGAACCGGAGACGGATCAAGTGCATTCGCGCGATGGCCGCGAAAAGGCCAGGGACAGACCCGTCTTCGTCCGCCTGCGGCGGACTTCGCTGGGGTCAGTGCCGGCGTTTCCGCTCCTGTTCTCGGCGTTCTCTGAGAGCGCTGCACACGAGGTGCCGGACTGCGGCCGACCGAAGTGTGAATGAGTGCGAGTTCTTCAACAGCGCGACAGTCCCTATTCGAGTGGTGCCGGGTGCATGACGCCTTCGGATTGGGAGACGACGACGGTGCCGACGCTGTCGCCGGTGATGTTGACCATGGTACGGCACATGTCGAGGAAGCGGTCGAGGCCTATGATGATGCCGATGCCTTCGATGGGGAGGCCGACGGAATCGAGGATGATGGTCATGAGGGCGATGCTGGCGCCGGGGATGCCGGCGGTGCCGACGGACACGAGTATGGCGGTGAGGAACACCATGAATTGCTGCTGGAGGCTGAGATCGATGCCGTAGACTTGGGCGATGAAGAGGCTGGCCACGGAGGTGTAGAGGGCGGTGCCGTCCATGTTGATGGTGGCGCCGATGGGCAGCATGAAGTTGCAGACGTTCTCGTCGGCGCCGACGCGTTTGTGGGCGCATTCGATGGTGACGGGCAAGGTGGCGGAACTGGACGAGGTGCTGAAGGAGACTTGGAAGGCGGGCGCCATGCCTTTGAGGAATCGCAGGGGCGAAATGCGGCCGACCACGGAGACCAGCACGAAGGAGAGAAACACGAAATGGAGTCCCAGCCCAAAGACAACGGTGAAACAGTATTTGGCGAGGGTCACGACGTATTCGATGCCGAGGGTGGCGATGGCTTTGGCCATGAGGGTAAACACACCAATGGGCGCAAGCACCATGATCCATAGCACGATGGTGATGAAGGCCTTATCCAGGGCCTGGAACACGTGCAACGCGGGTTGGGCAGTCTGCTTGTCGAGGGCAGCGAGGGCCGCTCCCAGGATGATGGCGAAGAAAATGATGACCAACGGGCTCTGGCCGGCCATGACGGGGTTTTGAATGATCTTGGGCATCATCTGGGTTTGGATGCGCATGCCCAGGGAGTGCTGTTCCTCTTTCTTGGCCGCTTCAGCCTGGGTCTCCGCCTGTTCGATGAGCTCTTCGCGTCCGCTGCCGGGACGGATGACGTTGACGCACACCAATCCGATGATGACGGCCACGGCGGTGGTGCCAAAGTAGAAGAGGAGGCTCTTGGCGCCCAGGGATCCGAGTTTCCGGACATCGCCGATGCCGGCCACACCACACACGATGGACACGAAGATCAGGGGTGTGATGACGAGTTTGAGCAGACGGACAAACAGGCTGCCGAAGATGTTGAGATAGTCGGTGACGAAGGCGGTTTCGCCCACGGCCGCGAGAGCCCATCCTGCGCCGATTCCGGCGACCATGGCGATGAAGATCTGAATGGGAATGCTGTAGCGCTTGCGAAGAACCAAGAGGAACACGATCATGGTGGCGAAGAGGATGGCCGCGTTGAGCATCATGGGACCGACGCCGCGGAACGTGCCGTCGTCGCGAACGGATTCGAAGCTCAGGTACAGGGCCAAGGCGAGAAAGAGGAGAATCGGTATGGCGCGTTTCTTCATGGTTCTCTTTCGGCGTGGTTATGCGGCGAAGTCTATCGCCGCGTGCGGACAGAAGGCGGGCCCGTCTGTCAGGACCTCAGAATCTTCACCACGATGATGGCGATGACGAACGGCGCGATGGCAAACAGCCACCACTTGTTGTTCACGAAGAACAGGTAAATGTCGGTGTAATCCAAGGCTGAACCCCCGTCCCCGCCGGGTCCCCGAACCGTTTGTCTCGCCCCGTGCTATCGGTCGTACCGGTCTTTCAACGACTCGCGGTACTCGGCCAGTTCTTCCGGCGTCATGTTGTCCCGTTGCTCTTGAAGCGCTTGGGCTTCAAGGTCGGCTGTGCGCGCGGGGTCGGTGAAAACCGCCACGATGGAAAGCAGCACCACCAGGACGGAACCGATGATGCCCATGAAGCATTTGGGCCGATCTTCGAAGTACTCTTCCCTGGTGAGGCCGACGAAGGCCCATAGCGCGGAGAACACGGGAAGAATCAGGATGACCACGGGCGTGGGGAAGTAGGCGGTACCACCCAGGGGGATGCGCCGCAACGTGGGGAAGATCAGCATGAGAGCCACCACCACGAGACCGGCGATGGCGACATAGAGGCTCCACTGCCAGGGCTCGGGACCTCGTTGGGCGCTGGCGGCCAGGATGAGGTCTTCGTCTTCGAGTTCGCCGTTGTCTTCGTCTTGAAGCGCAGCCAGACCGGTAGCGCCCGCGGCGGCAGCGGCGCCACCGTGCTTGCGCTTCTCTCTGCGCGCACGGCGCTCTTCGTGGCATGCGTTGCACAAGCGCCTGCCGCTACGTGTGATGTGAACATGGTCTGGACAGACCATTTTGCTGCACGTCTCACACGTCAGCGCGCATTCGTTGCACAGAAGCGACTGGCATTCCACGCAATACCCTTCAGAACTGCGAACCTTGCAGACTGAGCACTCCATGACGTTCTCCTTTTCGGTGCCCATCCTCCCCAACTCAATCTAGCACACCGCGACCCGGTTTGCAACGCAACACGCGTATCCCAGAACGTCTGGTAACGAGTTGTGGCGCGGGTGGAGTGCTTGGTGACGCCTGAGTTCTACGTGCGCGCCACTTGGCAGTCTTACGAGACGATCCGGGTGTATCCGAAACGGGTCTTGGAGGGTGTGCGGATGGTTACGAAGCGCCGATCCGGATTCGAACACGTCCGGATGTACCGGTCAGGACATCACAGGCCACAAGGTCGTAGGGACCCGGGGCCTCGTTGGCGGCCATGGGAAGGAAGAGGTCCCCTTGCCCTCCGTCGCATACGATGGTTCGCGACATCCGGTCGAGAGGACGGCCCTTGTCCGGCCCGAAACGGGGGACGAGTTCGATGCGCACGGGGTGGCGGCCGGGCCGACCGGCGGCGGCGTGGACGGTGAGGTGAAGGGGCAACCGGCCCGGCGGCAGGAACCGCTTGGGGGCGACTACGGTGACCGATTCGACGGTGTAGGGCAGCGCGGCGAAGACGGCGGCCTGGCCAGGTTCCTGAGGCACGCGAACGCGGCCTTTTCGGGAGACCTTCTCGCCCGCGATCACGTCGTACACGTGGGGATGCGGGAACCGGAACGTCGCGCGGTCCGGTTCGTGGGCGGGGTCTCCCGGACCGAACGCGGCGATGTGGGCCATGCCATACCGGTACGTGGCGTAGGACATGGGAAGGGGATCCCGGCGTTCGGTCTCAATGTCGATTGCCGGGGGAAGGGCCATGTTGGCAAGCGCGGCGGCCACCAAGCGACGCAGGCTATCAGCATCATCACCCAAGCCGTTGAGTGGGTAGTGGGGCGCTACGTGGTTCATAAGGATGTGGACGCCGGTGGCACGCCGCACGAACCAGACGCCGCCACCGGGCGCGTGTCCGAGCACGACCGCGCCGGTTGGGGTCAGTCCGGCATGGGCGGCCACATGGGGCAGCGTGACGTTGACCGCACCGGCAGGGCCGTCGTAGCGTATGGACACGGGCGCACGTTGAGGCAGGGGTTGGCCGGGGGTCTGTTCCACGCCGAACAGGGCCGCCAGGGGCGACGCGGTACGGGGCCGCCCGTGGCCGTCGAAGGTGGCGGGCAACACGTCGGCGAGGAGGTGCCCGCCCGCCTTGCTGAAGCGCATGATGGCGGAGACTTCGGCTGCGCTGAGGGCACGGGCGAGGGGCAGCACCAGGAGCCGGTAGTCGTCCAGTGCGCCACCGATCAGGTCGTGGGCCGAGACCATGTCGTATTGGTAGCCGAGATGGGTCAGCACGTCGGTCAGGACGCGTTGCGTGCGGAGGTAGTCGCCGGAGATGGGCGATTCCAGGCAATCGACGTAGCGGCTGGGCGCGCTGTCCAGCACTGCAATGCCGCTGTTCACGCGGTCGGCGGTCAGGAGGACGTGGTCGACGCCTCGCCGGACGCGGGCCAGTTCGACCACGACCTCGGCGAATCCCGATGTGGGCCGTCCGTTCGGTTCGAGCAACGGAAGAGCGGTGCTGTCGTAAGCCGTGCCGAGAGCGCCCGGCCACGAGATGGCGCCGCATCCGTCGAGGAGCGCCTGCCACACGTGACGACGAAGTGCGGCGGGGTCGGTGGACGGACGGAGGACGAGTACCGGGCAGCCGTCGCTGTCGGCCCGGGAACGGAGGGAGGCAAACCCGCCACGGTGGGCGGGGTCCAAGGCGAGATCGTGGGCGGCGACGCCGAGTTGGGGCCAGTCGTATCCCTGGTAGACGGTGTCGCCGGGGGCGAGGCCGAACCCGATCCGTGATTTGGGCGCGACGGCGCGGACGCGTCCGGCAGCAGTCGCGTGGGCGCCGGCAAACACGGAATCCATGTAGAGGCGGAAATCGATCCAGGGCGCGTAGACCCCCAAGGCGCGTGCAGCGCTTTCGGGCGGCGGCGCCACGTCGTCCCACCGGTCGAACTGGGTACCCCATGCGGCGTTGACCTGGTCCAACCCGCCGTAGGCGTTCAGCAACCATGCGTGGTATCCGTCGAGGCACGAGGGCGACTGGCAGAGATTGTCCCGGTGACGGGTGAGGCAGTTGCCGCGGCCGAGCCAGAACCGATCGACGCCGACACGCGCCAACCGGGATGCCGTATCCGCGGCGGCCTCGAGCTGGCTAGCGGTGAACGCCGGGTCGCTGAGGCATGGTGTACGGATGGAACTACCGGATGCGTCATCCGGCGTCAAGGAGACGATTTCGCATGCCGGTCGCAGTCCGCACTCGATCGTGTGGGTAGCCAAGCTGGGGCGGGCGGCGGTGAGCGCGATGTCAACGCCGAGAGCCCGCAGTCCTCGGGCCGCGGCGCGCGCGCCGTACTCGTCACCGAGATCGGGGGCCACGACAAGTTTCAGTTTGCCTGGATCGGGGGTATGCCGGACGGGTAGGCGGACACCGGCGTAGGCAGCGGCCCGGAGATCCCACTCGGCGGGTTCGGGCGCGTTGGTCGTGAGCGCATAGGCTTCGAGCTTCACATAAGGCGCAACGAGGTCGGCCAAGCGCAGGGTGACGGACACGGTGCCGCCCTCGCCGGGGACTTCGGCGTGTGCCTGGCCGAGGAAGCGGCCGTAGGCGTCGGTGGCCCGCACAAGGAAGGCGCCCCGGCCGAGTACTTGGAGCATACGTTCGACGGTCGCCCGCGCGGGGTCGGTGGGGTCCGCGGCGCCGAGACCGGCCAGGGCGCGGTGGCCGGGCGATTCGGGCACGCGCACCATCACGTCGATGCTGTCGTGGGGCGACAGGACCGGTTTCGACACGCGCAGTTCCTCGATGACGGGCCAGTCGTCGATGACGAGGGACTGGGTGTGCCACGATGCGACCTTGGCGCCGTCGAAGAGCCAGACGTCCACCATGCATGGTCCCGCGCCGCCGGGCAGGTAGATGGGGTAATCCTGCTGCCCCTTGTACAAAGGTGCGTCGGGGCCGTAGTCGAAGGCGACGTGCCACCCCCGTCCGGGACGGCGCACCTGAGTCTTCACGGTGTAGGCGCGGTCGGCGGGTTGAGTGAAGCGGACGGTGAACTGGCGCAGCCCGCGTTTGGCCGCGAACTCCTGCAGTTCGCGGAACGGCGGAGGCGGCGCATCGGGGTCGTCGGTCTGTGCACTGATATCGACGGCATCGACGGCGGCAACTCGTAGCGGCAGGTCGCGGCCGGCGGTCCACACGATGGCGTGGGCCAGGAAGGACAGATAGGAATCCAGGTGTTCGCCGGCCGTGTGCAGGTTGATTGCCTGGCCGAGCAGAAGACAGTGGAACCGGGGCGGATCGCCGGGAAGATCCATGAACGTGATGCGACCGCGGCCCCAGACGCCGGTATGGACAACGTCGATCCCGCCGGGCCATTCGTTGGCGTAATCGCTAGCGGCACACCATGCGGCCGCGGCGTTGGAGAGGGGCGGCGTGAGGGGGGCGGCACGCTCCTTCGCGGCCACGGCGGGCAACGCCGCGTCGAGCATTTCGCGCATCGGCGCGGGCGCGGACGTAGCGGGCGCGTTGGCCAGAAGCAGCCCCACGCCACGGTTCACCTGGTCCGCAACGGCCTGTTGGACAGGGCCGGATAGCGCGTGCAAATCCATGTTGGCGAGGATGATGACGTCCGGATTCTTGTCGAGGGCGCGGGTGAGGAGCACGGATGGCGGAGGGGCGTCCATGGTGTCGGCGGGGCCGTCCAGACGGCCTGAGTCCCATGCGGGAACGACGGAGAACCGCACGTCGAGGCGTGCTTCGAGAAGGACCGCGTCGTAGAGTGTGTAGCGGGGCGCGACGAGGAGGGCGCGGACGGGTCCATGGGCGAGCGGCTTCGCCCAAACCACATGGGGCTCAAGGGGATTGGCGCGGGGTCCCCACTGGGGGAAATCGCCTGGGGGCGCGCCTTGGACCGGGACCGCGACAGGGAGGGTGAGCAGGATCAGGCACAGGAGCCGCGGCGTGTCCGCGAATGGGCGAGGTCGCCATGTGGTTCGGCCCGACTGCACGTATGGGTCTCCCGGTTGCGGCCACAAGATCTGCCGATCCCTTAACTTACGGCGTCCATTGGAAATCGCGCCGCAATTCGGATATCGTTTACAGTATACTGAGTAGGAACGAACGGCAACAGTGTATCGTGCGGGACCGGGTTCGCGCGAGTGTGTGATACGTGCCGTTGCGCAGGGTGAAAGGCTCTCCATGACGGACGAGATGTTCTTCAATACCGACGCCGACTCGCTTCGGAGAGGCAAACGCCGGACGAAGCGTACCGAGACGTGCCGTCCCTGCGTGGTATGGCCGGCGGACGCGCCGGAGATCGCGTTTCAGGGTGTGGCGATCAACGTGACCCCCTACGGTCTGTTGATTCGCATGCTTGACTCGATGCCGCCGGGCACGCAGATCAAGGTTCAGCTGATGCGGGACGAAGAGTTTCGTGAACCTTTGGCCTCCCCTCTCGACGGCATCGTCGTGCGCGTGGAGGAGGGTGAGGGTGGGTTCACCGACCACGGCGTGCAGATCGAGCGGGAAGAGATCCAGCGGGCGGAGACAAAGCCGATTCGTCCGACGAGGAAACCGGTGCCCGCCAAACCGACCCCTAAGACACGTATGCATACTGTTGACTTCACTATAGGCGACCGGGGAATCCGGCGGACGGAGAAATAGCGTGGCAAATCCGAAAATACTGGTCGTGGACGATGAACCGGATGTGGTGATGCTCATCACGCGTACCCTTCAGAACGAGGGGTTCGAGGTGGTGAACGCCTACGACGGCATCAGCGCCATCGATCTGGCCGAATCGGAGAAGCCGGACCTGGTGTTGCTCGACATCATGATGCCCATGATGAGCGGGTACGAGGTGTGCGAGCAGTTGAAGGCCAGTCCCGAAACCAAGTTCATTCCCGTCGTGTGCCTGTCGTCGGCCCACACCGCCGACGCCATGGAACGCACCCGCCGCGCCGGCGCCGCCACCCTCATCGTCAAACCCTTCACCGGCGCCGAACTCATCGCCCAGATCCACCGCCACCTCGACCGCGGTCAGGAACCCGCCGAGGTGCAGTAGGGGCGGGGGACTGTCGGCTCTGAGCAACCACCGCGGAGGCATTGAGACGAGTGAAGTACGTCGTGCCGCGATTCGGATGCGTGTTTCTGATACTCTTGGCGTGGGCCCTTCCCGCGTGGGCAACCTCACACCACGGTCGACAGTTCGACCTGTTCGACTGGTCGCCCGATGGCCGCTATCTGGCTTTCTCCTACAACGTCGTCATCAGCGATGAAGGCCAGTACACCCCCTCGTGGCTCGGGTTCTACGACGCCGTGACGGACTCGTACTGGGGACCGCACGAAGGGTATACGGCCGAGGCGGAAGAATTCGGCGTCACCTATGTCGCGAACTCACTGGGGCTGTTTTCGGTGCCAACTGAAGGCGGCACATGGACCCGGCTCGGCGATGGAATCTCCGCACTCGATCCCGGTGCGTTGCACTACAACCCCGCCACGAGGCAGTTTGTGGTTACCGATATGGGCCGGCTCAAGCGGGCGGGCCTCTGGTGCCGCTTCTACCGCGCGGAGGACAACGAACTGGTCCGCGATGCGGAAATCGACGCAGGCAGATTCGTGTTCATAGATGACCAGCGAACGCGACTCCTATTCCTCCCGCGTGGATGCGACGGTCGCGATGGGGTCGGCCCACTGTCGGTTCTTGACGCAACGACAGGTGAAGTGGAGACGCTGGGGAACGGACGGTTGGGCGAACGGATTCCTGGCACGCCGGTCCTGTTCGTCGACGACCCGGAAGAGCCTGAAGCCTTTGATATGACTAGCCGCCGACTCCTGCCCGTCATCCGGGATATGGACTTCGAGGAAGCCGTGACCCGCGCGTCGCGGATCTTCGAATTCGGGCAGTCAGTAGTGGCCCATTCTACGAGACACGACGAAGTCTACGTGTTTCCAAGGGAAGGGAGCGCTAAGGACTCGTGCGTCGTGAAGAAGTTGGAACTATACGACGGTGGCAGGCGGTTTGCCGCCGAGATAGACGATAGCATCGTTTTCGGCGAGTTGGGCAGCGGCCTCTTGGAGGAGGTGCCCAAGGGGTCGCTAGAGGTGGTACCTCACGGCATCCGCGACGGGTCCGAGTACGTCCGCCGGTTCTTCGGTGTAACTTCGCGCACTCATCATGGCCCGTGGGAGGATTTTCCACTGCCTGAGTCCGCTCCGCAGGCCCTGATGCTGACTGCTGTGAACCCCAAGCCTCTTTTTGTCCACCAGTGCAGTGTAACCTGTGCATGGGCGGCTCCCCATGACCTCATCCTCCGCGAAGCCGCGGACTGGGCGCCCGTGGCTGTGATCTCGCCCAACGGCTTGGCGCGCAGACCCGATGCGGGGGGTGTCCCGGAACCCGTGCCGCTTGGGAACAGTCTGCTGGCCGATTGGCGCAAGGAATCCAAGGGGCATGACCTACGACGGTTTATCTTGAGAAACAATCCGTGGTTGCAGCCGAATATCTATCCCTCTGGAGAGAAGGTCATCTTCGACAGTGAAGGGAAGGTGACGATGTTGGACGATGACTTCGAGAGACCGTCTGACAAGGAGGGCTCGCTGCCGACCTACGCGCGTCCCGACCAATTGGGTGAAGCACCGAGGGAGGTCTACCTCTTTCCCCACAAGAGCACCGCTTCAATGTGGAGCTACGGGAGGTTCTCCCATGCCGACACCCTGATTCTCTTCCGGGATAGGGACGAGGCACAGCGAGTCGCCGCGGCGGTGACAGCGGCCAACTTCAAACGCTCGGATGACCAGCCGATGGAGTCGCAGGCCGTCGAGATCGACTTCGCCACCGCCGGAGAGCCGGTGGCAGCCCTGTCAGAACACGTCTACTACGTGGTGTGGTGGGATTTCCTCTGGCGGGTGGACTTGCGCGACGATTCCGTGGAAATGGCGTATCACTACCCCATTCACTCGTGGGCGTGGTCGCCGGAGACCAAGCAGTTCGCCATGGTGAGCATGGGGCAGTACGTTTCCAGCCGCATCATGGTCGTCGATCTGAGGGACGAGACGTATTCGTTGGTGGTGCCGGGCTGGGGATAGGGGTGTTGTGGGGGAGTCTGGCCAGGCCGGACACCCACAAGCTCCGCTTGAAGGTGGCACATCCGGACTTGGGGTAGCCCGCGAAAAGGCCAGGGACAGACCCGTCTCGCTACGCTCGCTGGGGTCAGTCCCGGCGTTTTCGCTCCTGTTCTCGGCGGTCTCCGGCGCGCAGCCCCCAACTTGGTCGCCTGTCCCTCAAGACTTCACTGTTGCCCATCTGCCTAGACTGTACCCACTGTAGCGCAGGCGTCTCGCCTGCA
The DNA here is from genome assembly GCA_024231375.1 of bacterium. The sequence goes on from JAAEQP010000155.1 coordinate 25,557, forward strand.
TCTTGGCCGGTGCTCACACAGGCGTAGCAGGAATGCAGGCGAGACGCCTGCGCTACGTCCAGAACGGCTCAGGTCAGCCTTTGTCCGCCTCCTTTGCGACATGGCTGGCGTGGGA
>JAAEQP010000156.1 GCA_024231375.1 bacterium
AGGGGTTGGGGGTTCGAGTCCCTCCGGGTACGCCATTTTCTTGTAAGAGGCGCAACACCAACGGGTGTTGCGCCTTTTGCCGTTTTCGGGGAGCCGTCCCCTATTCCACCGTCGTCAGCGCCCGAGCGGCCCCCGGCTCCCGCTCGCACGCCCGCACACCAAACACCCGGTGCCGGTACTTCTCAACGGCGTGCGCCAGCGTCTCAATCCGCATGCGAATCGCGCCCTCGGCCGGATGCTCGTCGAGGTCCGCGAAGGCGAAGAAGGGTTTGCCGGACGCCGCGACGGTTTCTCTCAGAACCGCTTCGATGACGGCGTCGTTTCCGCACTTGAAGTGGGACAGTTGGACGCCGATCAAGTTGGGATGACGTGCCACCACTTTGGCGGCCCAAAGCATGCGCGAGTTGTGTTCGGAGTAGCAGTGCTTCCAGACGTCGTCGACGCGGAGAAGCGTCTCGTACGCATCGAAAAGAGAGGCCAGAAACGCACGGTCCGTGGGCAGGCTGTCGCATGTCAGAACCGGATAACCCAACCGCGACAGGGCGCGCGGGATTCCGTGGTTCATGCCGGGGTCGTTCATGCAAGGACGGGCGAGCAGGACCAGTCCCACGCGCGACTCGCGTTCGAGCCGGCCGATGAGCTTGCCGGCCGCGGCACGTTGACTTTCCTCAAAGGCGCGCAAGGCCGCCAGCCCGGCGGCGACGGCCTCTCGCGACTCGCGACGGCTCATACGGAGGTCGGCACTCCAATCAGCGTGCAGTTGCCGTGCGCACAAGTCGGGTTCGTCGAGGTTCAGGAACGTCCGTTTGAAGACCGGTCCGCCGTCCCCCACGGCCTCTCCGCTATGCATCAGAGCCCCGTACACCGCTTCGGGGGTACCCACCGCCGCGGGACAGGCTTTGCTGGCCATGACGCCCGTCAACCACGTGGGCATGCTGTCGATCAT
>JAAEQP010000157.1 GCA_024231375.1 bacterium
CCTTGGGGACTGTTGGTGCCCTGCATAGTGCCCTCTAAGATCATGAACGGTGGCGCCCCCCCTAGGGGGACGCCACCGGTTCGTTGCTACTGTCTGAGCTTATCGGCGTGAACCGCCGCCGGGCCGGCCGCCACGTCCACGGTCGCCGCCGCGTCCACGGTCGCCGCCACGTCCACCACGGTCGCCGCCGCGTCCACCACGGTCACCGCCACGACCACGGTCGCGACTGGCTTCGCGGCTCTCGCGTGCCTTGGTGTAGTCTTCCTCCGAGATGAGACCGAGTTCGCGTTCCGCTTCGATCTTGGAAAGATTGATGCGGCCCATGCCGTCGATCTCGATGACCTTCACGTTGACTTCGTCGCCGACCTGGACAACGTCTTCCACCTGGTTGACGCGCTCCAAAGACAGCTCGGAGATATGAACCAAGCCGTCCTTGGCGCCCATGATGGAGACAAAGGCGCCGAAGTTCATGATGCGCGTGACCGGGCCTTTGTACAGCTCGCCGATTTCCGGTTCCGCTGTAATCGCGCGGATCATCTCGATAGCGGCTTCCGCGCCTTCCTTGTCGACGGCCGCCACGTTGATGGTACCGTCGTCCTGGATTTCGATCTCGGCGCCGGAATTGGCCTGGATCTCACGGATCACTTTGCCGCCCGGCCCGATGACGTCGCGAATCTTGTCGACGCTGATCTTGATGGTGTAGATGCGCGGCGCGTACGGCGAAATCTCCGTGCGCGGCTCGGAAATGGCTTCCGCCATCTTGTCCAGAATGTGCACGCGACCGTCGCGCGCCTGAAGCAACGCTTTGAGCATGAGGTCGCGCGAAACGCCGGCGATCTTGCAGTCCATCTGGAAGGCCGTGATGCCTTCACGCGTACCGCAGACCTTGAAGTCCATGTCGCCAAGGTGATCTTCCGCACCAAGGATGTCGCTGAGGACATGGGCGTCGTCGCATTCCTAGATGAGACCCATGGCGATCCCCGCCGCAGGCGTCTTCACCGGCACACCGGCATCCATCATGCTGAGCGTGGCGCCGCATACTGTGGCCATGGAACTGGACCCGTTGCTTTCCGTAATGTCGGACAGCACGCGAATCGTGTACGGAAACTCGTTTTCCTCCACGTCGGGGAGAATGGCGCCAACAGCGCGCTCGGCGAGTTTGCCGTGGCCAACCTCGCGGCGGCCAGGCCCCATAATGCGACGCACTTCACCGACCGAATAGGACGGGAAGTTGTAGTGCAGCATGAACCGCTGGAACTCTTCCCCGGTCAACTCGTCGCGACGTTGCTCGTCGCGGCTGGTGCCGAGGGTCGTGCTGACGATGGCCTGCGTTTCGCCGCGCGTGAACAGGACGGACCCGTGGGCGCGCTTGAGGATACCCATCTCGATGGAAATGGGGCGAATCTCGTCGGGGCGACGCCCGTCGAGGCGGACACTGGTCTCGATGACGCGCGCCCGCATGGCCTTCTTCATCAGCCCACGATAGACGTCGTGGACATCGCTACGCCGCTCTTCGAAGAGTTCCTCGCCGTACTTGCCGAGGAGGGCTTCGTCGATTTCGGCCTGAAGCGCGTCAATGGCGTCCTGCCGCTCGTGCTTCTCAACGATGGCGAAGATGGAATCGAGACGGCCAGCCGTCAAGCCGGTCACATCTTCGACCACGTCGGCCTGGGGCTCCGGAACGTCAAACGCCATCTTCTCGACGCCCGCGCGGGACGCGAACTCCGTGATGGCGTCGCAGATACGACAAATGTGCTCGTGCCCGAAATCGAGCACTTCGAGCATCCGGTCTTCGCTGAGTTGCTGGGCCTCGCCTTCGACCATCGTAATGGCATCCTTCGTGCCGGCGATCACGATGTCGAGGACGCTGTTTTCCATATCTTCCATGGCCGGATTGGCCACGAGCTCGTCGTTGATGATCCCGACACGTACCGCGCCGATGGGCCCGTCGAAGGGGATCTTCGAAATGGCCAACGCAGCCGACGCGCCGTTGATGGACATAACGTCGGGGTTGTTGACGTTGTCGGCGGAAAAGACCGTCGAAAACACCTGGGTTTCAAAGAGAAATCCCTTCGGAAACAAAGGCCGGATGGGGCGGTCCGTCAGGCGGCACACGAGAATCTCGCGTTCGCTCGGGCGACCTTCCCTGCGGAAATAGTTGCCGGGGATACGACCGGCGGCAGCACTCTTCTCCCGATACTCAACCGTGAGAGGGAAAAAGCTCTGTCCGGGCCGCATGTCGGACGCCACGCCGACGGCTGTGAGGACCATGGTATCGCCTTGTGTTACCACAACTGCGCCATGGGCCTGTTTGGCGATTCGGCCGGTCTCGAATTGCATATCGCTCGAGCCGACATTGACAGAGAGACGTTCTATCATGTGTTCTTTACTCCGTTCTCGATGGAACGTCTCCCACAATCGTTCCACGCGAATCGTTTGGGCCTACGCCCATTGTTCTATGTTAACTTTTCTTCTTTGGTCTAGTCTGTTCGTCTTCCCGCGTTCGTGGCGTCCGCCTTCACGGGCGCCCACCTCGCGCGGAACCCGACGCGGTCCTACTTGCGCAATCCAAGCTTCTGGATGGCGGTACGGTAACGTTCCACATCATTCTTGCGCACGTAGTTGAGCAGGTTCCGGCGCTGACCCACAAGCTTCAGCAGACCGCGGCGGCCGGCGAAGTCTTTCTTGTGGGTCTTGAAATGTTCGGTAAGATGGTTGATGCGTTGCGTGAGCAGGGCAATCTGCACCTCCGCCGACCCCGTGTCGCCTTCGTGGAGGGCGTGCTCTTTGATGACTTCCTGCTTCACATCCTTCGTAATCGCGGACATAGTTTCACCCGTTCCTTTCGGATTCGCCTTGGTCCCAGTCTGACGGCGGTGAGTCGCTCAGCCGAGATCCAGGCACCTGTTTGTCGTCATTGAGGGCCGCGCTCCACTGCGCAACGCCTCGCAAAATCAATCTTACTTTTCTGTCAGGGCGGCAAGCCCGGGCAGGGTCTTGCCTTCAAGCATCTCCAACGAAGCGCCGCCGCCTGTGGAGACATGCGACATCTTGTTGGCGAGGCCAAATTGCGTGACAGCCGCGGCCGTGTCGCCGCCGCCGATGACGCTGGTGATTTCGCTCGACACGGCCAGGAGTTCCGCAAGGACCATCGTGCCCTTTGCGAAGTTCTCCATCTCGAACACGCCGACCGGACCGTTCCACACCACCATCTTGGCTTTCTTGACGGCTTCGCAGAAACGCTCGATCGTCTTCGGGCCGATGTCTAGCCCCATCCAACCGGGCTCGATCTTGTCGGCATCCACCACCTTGGATTCCGCGTTGTTATCAAATGCCGTCGCGGCCAGAACGTCCATGCTGAGCAACAGATCAACGCCCTTTTCCTGCGCCTTGGCAATGACCTTCTTGGCCACTTCGATACCGGCCTCGTCGAGAAGCGAGTCGCCGATTTCGCCTCCCTGGGCCTTGATGAACGTGTAGGCCATGCCACCGCCGATGATCAGCGTGTCAACGAGTTCCAGCAGCTTCTCCAGGACGAGAATCTTGTCCGACACCTTGGC
>JAAEQP010000158.1 GCA_024231375.1 bacterium
ACCCGCGTTCTCGCGGCATTGGATCACCGCGAACCCGACCGGGTTCCCATCGGTGAGTTCTTCTGGACCAACTTCCTGCGGCGCGTCAAACGCGAGATGGACGTGGGCGACGATTTCGACCCCTACGCCCATTGGGACCTCGACTACACGGTCGCCAATCCCAACATGGATCCACACATCACGGGCATCCAGGTGATCGAAGAGACCGACGACCGCAAAGTCGTGAAGACGGGGTTCGGCGCCACCATTGAACGGCGCAGCACCTTTCCCATGCCCCATTACGCGGACTTTGAAACGGTGACCTACGAGCAGATGGAAGCCTTTGAATTCGACGACCCGCGCGACCCGCGCCGGTTTTGTGAGGCCATCGACGACCAGATCAGCAGTGTGGGCGATGAACTCAACCTGGGCCTGCCGCCCTACCTGGACCGTGTGAACAGCGCCGCCAAGAGCCTGTGCGTGTTCGGCGGCGTGTGCGAACCCCACGAGATGATATGGCGCATCATGGGCACCGAGAATGTGCTCATGAAACTCGGTGAAGACCCGGACCGCATGGCTCGGTTCATCGAACGCATCGGCGACTTCCTCGTCGGCATCGTCGAGGGTCAGATCGCGGCCGCCGACGGCAAGCTGTCGGGCATGTACATCTGGGGCGACATCGCCTACGACCACGGCATGTTCTTCTCGCCCGACTACTGGCGGAGCGCATACAAACCCCAACTGAAACGCATCTGCGACGCCATCCACGCGGCGGGGTTGAAGGCGGTCTATCACGGTTGCGGCAATGCCTTGCCCGTCTTCGACGACATGATCGACGCAGGCGTCGACGTCTACAACCCCCTTGAGGCAAAAGCCGGCTTGAACGTAGTCGAACTGAAACGCCAGTTCGGTACGCGCCTGGCTTTCATCGGCAACATCGACGTCATGGTGCTCGCCACCAACGACCGCGACGCCATCCGGCGTGAGGTGCTGAGCAAACTCAACGCCGCGAAGGGCGGCGGCTACATCGTGCAATCCGACCATTCCATGCCCGACAACGTTGCGCCGTCGAGTTACGATTATCTCGTCGAGTTGGTGCGCGAATACGGCACGTATCCGCTGGATTTGGGCGAGTTCGATGAAGATGTCTGAGACCTTCCAAGACGTCCCGGTGCGCATGGTTTCACGAATAGGAAATCTGCAATCCCCGTTGAAGTGAAGGAGGCGTCATGGAAATCAAGGGAAGCCAATTCGTGTTGCGGCCGTGGCGGGCCGGCGACGAACCGCATATCGTCGAACATGCCAACGATTCCGAAGTCAGCCGGAACCTGGGCGACAAGTTCCCCTATCCCTATACTCTGGACGACGCCTACGCCTTCGTGCGCCGGTGTCTCGAAATCTCCGGTCCGAATCGCATGTTCGCCATTGAAGTAGATGGCGCGCCTTGCGGTGGCTTGGGTCTTCATCCGTTTGACGACGTGATGTCCCACACGGTTATGATCGGATACTGGCTCGGCAAGAAGTACTGGGGCCGTGGTATCGCGACCGAAGCCGTCGGACTCGCCACACACCACGCCTTCCGCGTGCTGGACTACGAGCGTGTCGAGGCGAATGTGTTCGCGTGGAATCCCGCCTCCGCGCGTGTGCTCGAGAAGAACGGCTACACACTGGAAGGACGCCTCCGAAACCGGGTATACAAACGGGGCGAGTTGGTGGACGAGTTCATCTACGGGAAGCTGCGGGGCGACGCGTAACAAGGAGACGGCGCTATGGAACGCTACGGCATGGTGGTCGGCCTTCGGCCGGAGAAACTGGACGAATACAAGAAGCTTCACGCCGACGTGTGGCCTGATGTGCTCAAGATTATTGCGGACTGCAACATCCACAACTACTCAATCTATTTGTTCCAGGCTGCGCCGGACCAGTACTACCTCTTCAGCTACTTCGAGTACACCGGCGACGACTTCGACGGCGATATGGCAAGGATGGGGGCGGCGGACACGACCCAGAAATGGTGGGACCTGTGCATGCCGTGCCAAGACCCCGTTCCGATTCGGGCAGAAGGGGAATGGTGGGCCAACCTCGAAGAAGTGTTCCATTGCGACTAGCGCGTGCCTCCAGGAAAGGAGATCTCTTATGCGACGGACCATTGCCGTGGCCGCAATTGCGGTGCTCTGTGCCTGCGCCACGCTTGCTCAGGACGAAATCGTGATCAATACAGAGCTGAATATCGACACCTACCGAGTCTTTGGCTCGGAGCACCCGGGCCTTTACAAACACCCCGCGTCGATCACCCAACTGGCCAACGGCGATCTCTACATCGCCTACTACGGAGGCTCCGGCGAATACGACGACGGCACCGCCGTGTACGGCTCTCGGAAACGGCCCGAAGTGCCCGTGTGGACCACGCCGGCCCCCATCGCCAACACGCCCTCCCGGGGCGACGGCAACCCCGTCGTATGGCAAGCGCCCGACGGCCGTGTGTGGCTCTTCTACGTGAACCGCTACGGCGAAACCTGGAGTACCTCACGCGTCAAAGCCAAGGTCTCCGACGACGGTGCCGAAACCTGGTCCGACCCCTTCATGCTGACCTTTGAACAGGGCACCATGGTTCGAGGCAAACCCATCGCCCTCAACAACGGCGACTACCTGCTTCCCATGTATCACGAGACCGGTCACGACCGCGAAAACGTGGGCGCCACGACCTCCAGCTACTTCCTGCGCTACAACCCAACCAAGAACGAATGGACCGAGACCAACCGCATCACATCCGATCAGGGCAATCTGCAACCCCAGGCCGCGCAACTGTCCGACGACCACGTGGTCTGCTACATGCGCCGCGGCGGCGGATACGGTCCCCTCGAAAAGGGCTACATCCAGTTTTCCGAGTCCAAAGACGGTGGTTTCACGTGGTCCGAGGGCGTCAACACCGACTTGCCGAACCCCAATTCAGCCGTAGATGTCGTGAAACTCGAGAACGGGCATCTGCTCCTCGTCTACAACGACAGCATGAACGACCGGACCCCCTTGACCGTCGCCGTGTCCATGGACAACGGCAAGACCTGGCCCCACAAGCGCAGCATCGGCGGCGGCGACAACTCCTTCGCCTATCCCTACGCCATCCAAACACAGGACGGCATGGTCCACATCATCTACACCACCAATTCCCGGGCCACCATCATGCACGCCGTGTTTGATGAGCAGGCCATCACGGGGCCGTGGAACGAATAGCTACACCGGAGACCAAGACAACATGGCCTTGATCGACTGCAAGTTCTACTCGGAAATTCTCGAGTTGTCCACGGCCATGACCGTGATCCTCCCGGAACCATCCGAGCGCGACCTCCGCAAAGGCAAAGTGCGCAAGCTTCCCGTTCTGTTCCTCCTCCACGGCCGGTCCGACGACCACACCGCGTGGGTGCGGCGCACGTCCATTGAACGTTACCTGAAAAAGCGACGGCTGGCCGTCGTCATGCCCGACGTTCATCGCAGTTACTACACCGACATGGCCCACGGCTACCGGTACTGGACCCACGTGAGCGAAGAGGTGCCCGCCATGGCTCGCGCCCTGTTCCCATTGTCCGATGCGCGCGAGGATACCTTCGTTGCGGGTCTGTCCATGGGCGGGTATGGCGCGTTCAAGCTGGCTCTTCGACACCCCGACCGGTTCGCGGCCGCTGCCAGCCTGTCGGGCGCGTTGGATGTAGTGACGTCGCTGCGCCGCGCGGAAGGTGAGAACAGGCGAGAGATGGAGCGCGTTTTCGGTTCACTGCAGGATCTTGAAGGCAGCGACAACGACCTCCTGCACCTCGCCGCCAAGATGGGCGCACGCCGCCGCGGTCCAGTGCCGCGCCTGTTCCAATGCTGCGGTACCGAAGACTTCCTCTACGAACACAACCAGACCTTCAGGTCCCACGCCGCCACAGCCGGACTCGACGTGCATTACGAGGAAGGACCGGGCTCACACGAGTGGGGATACTGGGACACCAACATCCAACGCGTTCTGGATTGGTTGCCGTTCAAGTAGTCTGCGCGTCTATCCGTCGTGCGCGGACCGCGCCGTACCAGAGCATGACGGCTTGAAGCACAAGGGCCATCGCGACGAAGATCGGTGTGGCTGCCGAGTAAGCCAAGGTGTGTCCCAGGCGATCAACCAGGTACCCAACCCCAACGCATCCGACAAAGCCGCCCACGCCGATGGCAAATTCGTTGATGGCTGCGCGGCCGTGCTTACGCGTGGGATCGCCCATGCTGTAGTACACCGCCGAGAAAAACGCCATGCCCAGGGCTGCGCCGTTCACGGCAAGGCATGCGGCCATGACCAGGTAGCTTTGGGTATACCCGAGCACAACGAAGGCACCGGCCGCCGCCACCTGTATCCCCGCCAACACGCTGAACCGATGGTGCCACCATTTCGTGTGGCCCACCACCAGAAACACCATCATTGTGGCAAAGGCCATCGCAAAGCTGAGAAACCCAAACTTGGTCGCGGCGTTTCGCGAAAGCAGGGCCGAAGCTTCGGACTCGAACAGCCACCGCAACTCACCGGATCCAACCAGTTCTTCGATGCGTGCCGGGAACACGCTACGTAGTATCTGAGCGAGTGCGTTGGCCGTGAACACCGCGCACCATGCCGCATACAGGAACACCTCGCTTGCCCGGTCGTGGTCCGCCCGATCCAAAAGCATCTCTTCGGTTGCCTTGTCGTAGAACTCGCTCTCGCGAGGCAGCGTACGCACGATAAGAAAGGCAAGGCCCCCCATAACGAAGAGCAGAATAAAGGGCAGGTGGTATTCCCGGTCGTAGAGCATTCCCGCTGCGATAGGGCTGAGCGCGAACCCCGAACTCCACGAAATGTTGAACCACCCCATGTTCCGCGACCGCTTCTTCGGGTCGGGTTCGGCGCCCACCCATGAATGGAGCGAGGGCCAGACCAATGCCAGCGCGACACTCGCGATCACCAGTGAAGCGCCGCACACCCAGGCATTCTTGAGGAATGGCAGCGCGCCGAAGCTCACCGCGAACACCGCAATACCCCACGTGGCCAGGGATAGGCCGTTCTTCGCGTGGTGGACGTAGCGCGAACTGATGAGACACGTGACCGCATAGGCCGCCGCATGCACCCCGCCCAACACACCCGCCAACACCACCTTGCCGCCCAGTTCGCCCGTGCCATCGCCCATGGCATAGAACGGCAGCGCCGTGATGCCCGCCATCACCGCGAAGTCCAACAGGAACGCAACCAAACAGATTTTCAGCAGTTGGATCCACATAGCCGCGCGAGTGTAGGGATTCCCGAGGGGGAAATCAAGGAAAGCCTCCAGTGGCGAATCATGAGGAAGAACATACAACCCCCTTCCAGGTAAGGAATTACCGCGAAGGAACTCCCTGGCCACCGTCCAAGTGCTTGACGGGACAGCATTTTGGTTCCATAATGGTATCGAAAAGATACCAAGGAGGCCATCGTGCCAAGTATCACGGTCAAGAACATCCCCGACCCGCTCTATGAATGTCTGCGGAAGCGGGCCAAATCCAACCGCCGTTCCATCAACAGCGAGATCATTGTCTGTATCGAATCCGCGGTTTCCAGTCGTCCCGTTGATACCGATGAGTTTCTGAAGACCGCGCGTCGACTTCGCCAATTGACGGCTGGCCACGTACTATCCGACCGCGAGCTCAACCGTGCGAAGACCGAGGGGCGCCCGTGATCGTTGTCGACACGAACGCCATCGCCTATCTGTTTCTCACGGGAGAACACTCGGCGACTGCGGAGCGTGTCTTCGAGAAAGACAATCTCTGGGCCGCACCCGTGCTCTGGCGGAGCGAATTGCGGAATGTCCTCGCGCTCTACCTGCGCAAGGATTTGATGTCCCTGGCCGAGGCCAGTTCGGTCATCGCTCTCGCATCCGACCTGTTGCGCGGGAACGAGTACGATGCCCCATCCGACGAGATACTCAGGCTGGCGTCCGAGAGTGGATGTTCCGCCTACGACTGTGAATTCGTCGTCGTTGCCCAGGATCTGGGAGTACCACTGGTGACGGCCGACAAACAATTGGCCCGCACCTTTCCGAACGTGGCGGTGCCGCTCACGGAATTCGCCCGTTAACCTTGCAGGAGCCCACACCATGACCATCGCCGTTCTCATGATGTCCATGTTGCACGCCCAAGCCGACGATACCGTCGTCGAACGGTTCCCCCTTATCGAGGAACTGCCCGATCCCTTCCTGTTTCAGGACGGACGCCGTGTGCAGACGCGCGAAGACTGGGCTGAACGCCGCAAGGAAATGCTGGATCTCGTTCTCCACCATCAATACGGACGCGTTCCCGCCGCACCGGGCAACGTGCAAGTCCATGAGGTCCTTGGGACGTCCAAAGACGAGTACAACGGCGTCGACTGCACCACCCTGCGGCTCAGTATGGGGCCCGACAACCGGATTCTGACCACCGTGCATACCTACATTCCGAATGCCGCCGAGGGTCCGTTCCTGGTTGTCGTGCGGTTCGGCATCGACAGCGGTCCCGTGCCGTGGCTCGCCAAACGCGGTTATGCCTACGCCTGTTTCGAGCACCGCGAGTTGGACGCCGATACGGAAGGCTACGACACGCCGGGGCCCGCCCAAATGCTGTATCCCGACCACGATTGGGCCAGTCTCGCCGTGTGGGCATGGGGCGCGTCGCGCGTGCTCGACTACCTTGAGACCCTGCCCACCGTGGACACCACCAAATCGGTCATCACGGGCCATTCGCGGACGGGTAAGGCCGCGCTGCTGGCGGGGGTCCTGGACGAGCGGTTCGCCGTGGTCGTCCCCAACGGATCGGGATGCGGCGGCGCGGCGGCTTTCCGTGGCGCGAAGAAAGGCGTCGAGACTCTGCGACTCATCGCCCTGCCCCATCGGTTCAAGAGTTGGTTCCAACGGGATTTCGGGCGGTTCAGTAACAAGGAGGCCCGCCTGCCCTTCGACCAGCACTTCATGCGCGCCATGGTCGCTCCCCGCATGGTCGTCAGCACCGACGGGCTCGACGACGAATGGGCCAACCCGCCCGGCACCCAGGCCGCGTGGATGGGGGCGCAGCCCGTATTCGACTTCCTCGCTGTGCCCGGTAACAATCGGTGCCATTTTCGCGAAGGCGGCCACGACCAACTCCAACCCGACTACGAGGTACTCCTGGATGTCGCCGACCACGTCTTCAAAGACGCGCCCCTGACACGCAGCTTCGACACCATGCCCGTGCCCGACATGAAGCCAACCTGGGATTGGCGAAGGCCCTGACGCCTACTCCGGCGTCGCCGCGGTTTCCTCTTCCTCCGTCTCCTGCTCC
>JAAEQP010000159.1 GCA_024231375.1 bacterium
TGGTGGACGTGGTCATCCCTGATCTGTTCCCCCCTCCTCCACGAAAAAACCGCCGCCCCGGTTTATTCCCGGCGCGGCGGTTGGTGGTCGTGAAAATTTTTTGGACGGCGTCAGCCGGCGACGTCGATCCTGATGATGGCCCTTTTGAGGGCGGCTTCGGCGCGGACCATGTCGAGTTCTTGGGTGCCGGGGTCGTAGTCCTTGATGCGGCGCTCGGCGCGTTCCTTGGCTGAGAGGGCGCGTTCGCGGTCGAGGTCTTCGGCGAACTCGGCGGTCTCGGCCATGATGCGGACGCCTTCGTCGAGGGTGACTTCGGCGAAGCCGCCGGAGATGGCCACGCGTTTGGTTTCGCCGTCTTCGATATAGGACAGCTGTCCGGCGTCGAGCACGGTGATGTAGTTGGCGTGGGCGGGCATGATGCCGACCTCGCCGTCAACCGTGATCGCGGTCAACTCGGCGACCTCGGTTGAGACCAGCCGTTTTTCTGGCGTTACCAGGTCCAGGGCGATGACGTCTGCCATTTTTAGTCCCTCACTTTATTATTATTCGGCCGCGAGTTTTTCGGCTTTTTCCATGGCTTCGTCCATGCCGCCGACCATGTAGAAGGCCTGCTCGGGCATGTCGTCGTGCTCGCCGGCCACGATTTCCTTGAAGCCTTTGATGGTGTCCTCAACCTTGACGTAGCGGCCGGGCGTGCCGGTAAAGGCCTCGGCGACATGGAAAGGCTGGGAGAGGAATTTTTGGATTTTACGGGCGCGGGCCACGGTAAGTTTGTCCTCGTCGGAGAGTTCGTCCATGCCGAGAATGGCGATGATGTCCTGGAGGTCTTTATAGCGCTGGAGGATCTGCTGGACGGCGCGGGCGACGGTGTAGTGTTCTTCGCCGACGACGTGGGGATCGAGGATTCTGCTGGTTGAGTCGAGCGGGTCGACGGCGGGGTAGATCCCGAGTTCGGAGATCTGCCGCGAGAGCACGGTGGTTGCGTCCAGATGGGCGAAGGTGGTTGCGGGCGCGGGGTCGGTGAGGTCATCGGCCGGGACGTAGACTGCCTGCACCGAGGTGATGGAGCCCTTGTTGGTCGAGGTGATCCGCTCCTGGAGTTCGCCGAGGTCGGTGGCCAGGGTCGGCTGGTATCCGACGGCGCTGGGGATGCGGCCCAAGAGCGCGGAGACCTCGGAGCCGGCCTGGGTGAACCGGAAGATGTTGTCGATGAACAGGAGCACGTCCTGGCCTTCCTCGTCGCGGAAGTACTCGGCCGAGGTCAGCGCGGAGAGTCCGACGCGGGCGCGGGCGCCGGGAGGCTCGTTCATCTGTCCGTAGACCAGGCAGGTTTTCTCCAAGACGCCTGATTCTTTCATTTCGAGATAGAGGTCGTTGCCTTCACGGGTACGCTCACCCACGCCTGCGAAGACGGAGTAGCCGCCGTGTTGTTGGGCGACGTTGTTGATCATCTCCATGATGATAA
>JAAEQP010000160.1 GCA_024231375.1 bacterium
GGCGATGCCAGGGCGGTCGCCTTCGACGCGGCCACGGGCGACGTGGTCTGGCAAGACACGGAGATCGCGTTCGGGTCATGGCTAGGGTATTCAGATGAGCATGACTTGCTGCTCCAGGCGACGCGGAATTCGAGCGACATGGTCCGTGGCGAGGAAGGCAAACGGATGGTCGTCTACCGTGCGGCCGACGGCGTCGTGGCCTGGGACGTCGAACGGGGCTATAGCGATCCCCCCATCCTGCACGGGGGCCACATCATCACCTACGGCGCGATGCACAGCCTGTTCACGGGCGAACCCGTCACGCGCGCCAATCCCTTGACCGACAAGCCCATCCCCTGGCGCTACGAGCGGACCAAGGGCTGCGGCTACCACATCGCCTGCGAGAGCATGCTCACCTTCCGCTCCTCGGCTGCGGCTTTCTACGACCTCGCTGCTGACGGTGGCACGGGCCATTTCGGTGGGTTCAAATCGGGCTGTTCCGTCAACCTTATCGCGGCCGATGGCGTGCTCAACGCACCCGACTACACCCGCACGTGCCGATGCTCGTACCAGAACCAGTCGTCACTGGCCTTCGTCCACATGCCCGAAGTCGAAGTGTGGACCACGTACCCACGCCTCAATATCGACGGCCGCATCCAACGCCTGGGCCTGAACCTTGGCGCGCCCGGCGACCGGAAGGCCCACGACGGCATGCTCTGGCTCGAATACCCTGCCGAGGGCGGCGCATCGCCCGGCGTCGAGATCGCGATCGAACCCGAGACGCCCGAGCGTTTCCTGAGGCACTCGTCCTGCATGGAGGGCGACGGCCTGGGCTGGATCGGGGCCTCCGGGATCGAAGGGTTGACGCGGCTTAAGATCACGCTCGCCAACGGGGACACTGCCAAGAAGATGGAGCCCTACCGCGTCCGGCTCTACTTCGCCGAGATGGGCGATGCCGGTCCCGGCGACCGCGTGATGACCGTGCGCGTGCAAGGCAAGAAGGTCCTGGACGATTTCGACGTGGTCCAGGAAGCCGGCGGCCCCCGCCGCACTCTCGTGCGCGAGTTTGAAGGCGTCAACGTCAAAGACGCCCTCGAAATCGAACTGGCCCAGTCCGGAGATGCGAACCTCGGCCCCATACTCTCCGGTATCGAAATCCTGGCGGAGTGACGCGGTGTGCCTCGCGTTTAATAGATCGTGTAGTATTCACGCGGCTTCGCTCCACTCGTATCGATGATGAAGCCCGCCCTACTCCGGCTTCCCCTTCTTCTTCCGCCAGCCCTTCTGGTGACCAACAGGAAGCGCCCGGACGCGTTGCCCAAGGGATGTCCCGTCCGCGTGTGGACCCTGGCTATTCCCCGTCTCCTGCCCATCACGGACAAGTTCCTCACTCTCCTGAACGTGAATAGCGCAAGCACAGTTCTGAGAGGGGCGGGTGGGACAACCCAGTATGGACGAAATAGCGTGGCACCGCTGGGAAACCAGGCGGCAAACAGAGAAAACAAACCTCGTCCTGGAGTTTGGAAGAAGCATTCGCCCGAATGCCTGGATGGGTAGTTTCCGGGCCAATTGCGCAACCGCCGATTCTCGACCTTGCAGCACTACACCCCTTCGGTGAGGTTCAGGACGAGTCGAACCTTGTCGAGCAGCATTTTGCTTCCGACGGGCTTCGTGAGGAAACCGGCGAAGCCCAAGTCTTCGACGCGCTGCTCAAGCTCCTGTTCGCTGTAGCCACTGACAAGTATGACTTGCACGTTCTCGCAAATGCGGTGCAGTTCGGCGTAGGTTTCTTCACCTCCCATGTGCGGCATGGTGAGGTCGAGCAGTACGCAGATGATTTCGTCTTTGTGCTCTTGAAACACCTCCACCGCATGGCGCCCATCGTCTGCGGTCAGAACTGTGAAGCCCTTCCGTTTGAGCACCAACTGCATCAGGTTTCGGATTTGGGCCTCGTCGTCCACGACAAGGATTGTCCCTTGTGCGGACCAATCTGCCGTTTCGGGCGCTTTGGTCTTCTCTTCGGCTCCGTCGGTCTGTTCTCCTTCGGCGACCGGGAGAAGAACGCGGAATGTAGAGCCTTTGCCGGGTTCGGTATCGAGTACGATGGCGCCTTTATGTCCACGAACAATGCCTTGTACGGCCGCCATGCCCAGACCCCGCCCCGTGAATTTCGTGGTGAAGAAGGGCTCGAAGAGTTTGGCCCTTGCTTCCTCGTCCATGCCGCAGCCCGTGTCGCTCACCTCGAAGAACACGTAGGCGCCCGGCTGAACAGCGTCTTCGGGAGAGAGCGGGGGGGCCAGATTCCGAGCGAGGTAGTCCGTGGTGCAGTCCATTGCGCCCGTCGCAAGGGCTATTGCTCCGTCTTCGTCGCCGATGGCATCGGCTGCGTTGGTGATCAGATTCATAACGACTTGCTGCACCTGGCTGGCGTCGGCCTCAATGGCCGGTAGCGAGTGATCGAGGTGCAGGTTCAGCGCAACAGTCCGCGGGATGGAGGTCCGCAACAGATGCGCCATGTCATCCATCAACGCGGAGACGTCCATCGCCTCAATGACGAAACGTCCCTTGCCCGAATAGGCCAACATCTGCCGCGTCAGTTCCGCCGCCCGTTTGGCGCCCTTCTCGATCTCGCGCACGCTCGAAAGCGCCGGGTGGGTTTCGGCGAGGTCCTGAATTGCCAGGTCCGCATA
>JAAEQP010000161.1 GCA_024231375.1 bacterium
AATCCAACGATGCTGCGGCCGCGCGGCAAGCACTCCCTTTACTTTAGTTCGGCGCGCGCGGCTGGGGAGATTCCGGACGGCATGCCGGGTCCCAAGGCTGACTACTGGCACCCGACGCGGGAGACGCAGCGGATTGGCGTGGCGTGGGCCGACCACCCGGACGGGCCGTGGACGCGCATCGACGAGCCGCTGATTCCCGCGACCCCCGGCACCCATGACGCCTTGATGACGTCGAACCCGAGTGTGACGGAGTGTCCGGATGGGACGTTCCTCATGGTCTACAAGTGTCTGGGCGAGGACGTGAAGGTGTTTCACGGGGTTGCGGTGGCCGACGATCCACTGGGGCCGTTCACGAAGGACCCGAAGCCGATTCTCACGCATGCGACGAGCAAGTTCCCGGCGGAGGATCCGTTCATCTGGCATCAAGACGGACGGTTCTACGGCATCCTCAAAGACATGCAGGCAAACTACACACCGCACAAGCGGACCCTCGTGCTGTTCGAGTCCAAAGACGGCCATGACTGGAAGCCCTCCGTCCACCC
>JAAEQP010000162.1 GCA_024231375.1 bacterium
CTACCTACAAGAGATCCCTCGACTTCGCTCGGGATGACATGGTTGGTGTATGTGTGTGTTTGTTTGGCGGTCTTCGGCACTCCGGCACCTCTTCAGCAGCCCCCCCCTTTATTCCGCTTTCGCACCGGCTGTCATTCACCTCGTTTGATCACGCCGCAACTTATGATATTCTTGGCGGATATGGGGACTGTGCCAAGCGGCGCGCTCAGCAGAGCGCAGAGACGGGACTGTCCCCTTATCCGCAATTGACTCTGTGCGAGTTCGCAGAAGGAGTGAGACCATGAAAGCGATGAAGAAGGTTTATCTGATTTCCAACGGCGACTACCGCGACTCGGCGGGCGTGGTCTGTTGGCCGATGCAGCAGAAGACGCTCAAAGAGGTCAAGGGCGCGTTCAAGAAGCTCGGCGTCCAGGCGGAAGTGATGAACAAGTACGACCCCAAGCGGAAGCACGGGTTCATCACCAAGCAGACCGATGGCGCCAAGATGCTTGCCAAGCTCGATCCCGATGCGCCGGTGGTGGTGGTGTTGAGTTGCTGGGCCTATGCGCACCATGTATGCGGCCCTCTGCAGACCCATCGTGGACCGGTGCTCCTTCTCGCGAATTTCGACGGCACCTGGCCCGGACTGGTCGCGCTGCTGAACCACGCCGGTACCCTTGATCGGTTGGGCGTGAAGCATTCGCGGATCTGGGCGGACACGTTCGTGAAGGACGAGTCCTTCATGAAAAACCTGGGCGAGTGGACCAAGACCGGCGTCATCAAGCACAGCATGTCCCACGTGAAAAACGCCGCCAAATTGAAGCTGTCGGGCAAGGCCAAGGCGTTTGGTAAGGATCTGGCCGCGGACATCATGCAGAACAAGCGCATCATGGGGCAGTTCGACCCCGGGTGCATGGGCATGTTGAACGCCGTGCTCGACCCCGGCAAGCTGGGCGCGTGCGGTATGCCGATTGAATACCTGAACCAGTCCGATTTGCTCGCCGAGATGGCCTTGGTAAGCGACGAAGAAGCCCAGAAGAACCTGAATTGGCTTCTGCGTAAGAAATGCTGGTTCGACTGGGGTCCCAACCCCGAAGAGCAACTGACCCACGCGCAGGTTATGTCCCAGATGAAGATGTATTCCGCTGCCGCGCGCCTTCACAGCCGGTTCGGATGCAGCGCCATCGGCATTCCCTATCAGCTTGGTCTGGTGCGGTCCTGTCCCGCGTCGGACTTGGTCGAAGGCATGCTGAACAACAGCGACCGACCGCCGGTGCGCGATCTCGAACAAGGCGGAATCATCGCCAAGGGCGAGCCCATCCCGCACTTCAATGAAGGCGACCTGGGTGCAGGTATCCCCCAGATGCTGATGAAAGACATCTACATGCGCAAGGGCATGGCGCCCGAAACCACGCTGCACGATGTCCGCTGGGGCCGCGAATTTGAAGACAAGTTCGTGTGGGTCTTCCTCATTTCCGGCGGCGCGCCGCCCGCGCACTGGAATGGATGGAAGAACACCAAGGTATACCGTCAACCCAAGATGTACTTCCCCTTGGGCGGCGGCACCTGCGCCGGTGTGTCGAAACCCGGCACCATTACGTGGGCGCGTTTCTACGAAGCCTATGGCAAGATCGGCATGGACTGCGGTACCGGTGAAGTGATTGAGATGCCGGACGAAGAGGTCCAGGATCGCCTCGACAAGACCACGCCGGTATGGCCTATCGCCAATGTGCATATTCCCGGGTACGGCCGCGAGCAGCTCATGGCCTCGCACATGTCGAACCATATCGTCATGGGCTACGGCGACATTCTGCAGGAACTCGTCGCCACCTGCCTGCACCTGGGCATCCCGACCCGCGTGGCGGGCGATGTGAAGAACACGCTGAAGTAGCGGTTCCGAGATAGCGAGACAAGACGAGCCCGGTTCCCTCGTGGAGCCGGGCTCGTTTGCTGTGTTGGGAAGGAAGCGTCGGACGTTCGTGTTTGGTGGCTCCCGGCGGGGTTATAGTGATACAATCCTGTCCGACCAAGTTTGAGACCCCTACTGCCCAATTCTGGAGGAACCATGTCCGATACCATCGAACAACTCGAAGCCCGGTTGGACGATTTCGACCCCAAGGTCCGGAGCGAAGCGCTCGGCGCGTTGATCGAACGCACGAAGACGGGTGAGATCGAATTGCCCGAACCCCGGCCCATCGTGAACATGCACTGCCACACGTGCTACTCCTTCAACGGCTATGGCTATTCGCCCACGTGCCTGGCATGGAAAGCCCGCAAGGCCGGGCTGGCGGTCGCAAGCATTGTGGATTTCGACGTGCTCGACGCAGTCGACGAGTTCCTGAACGCCTGCGCGTTGCTTGGTCTGCGCGGTAGCGCGGGGATCGAGACCCGCACGTTCCTGCCGGAATTCGCCACGCGCGAGATGAATTCACCCGGCGAGCCGGGCGTGGCCTACCACATCGGCGTGGGGTTCACGAGCAACGACTGCGCCGACGACGCCATGCTGGTCGAGCTGAGAGGGACCGCACGCGACCGCAATCTCGGCATGATTGAACGGGTCAACGCGTATCTGGACCCGGTGGCCCTCGACTACGAGAAGGATGTGCTGCCCTTCACCCCCGCGGGCAATGCCACCGAACGGCATCTTGCCATGGCATACGAAGCCAAGGGTCGCGAGTGCTTTCCGGACGACGCGGATCGGACCGGCTTCTGGGCAGACAGACTGGGCGTCACCCCGACCAAGATCGCCGAAGCATCCAAGGATTCGCCTGCGTTTCAGGGCCTGATTCGGTCGAAACTGATGAAATCCGGCGGTGTGGGATACGTGAAACCTGGGGATGGCGACTTTCCGCAGTTTCGCGCCGTGAACGACTTCATACTCGGCGGTGGCGCGGTACCGGTGGTGGGTTGGCTCGACGGGTTCAGCCAGGGCGAACAGGATATCGAGGAATTGGTCGACACCATGTTGGGCATGGGCGCCGCGGCGATCAGCATCATCCCCGACCGGAACTGGAACCTTGCCGACGCCGATCTACGTGCGAAGAAGGTCGCCAAGTTGCACGAGATCGTCGACCTTGCCACGGGCCGTGATCTGCCCATCCTTGTGGGCACCGAGATGAACGCCCACGGCCAGCCCTTCGTCGACAATTTTGACGCGCCCGAAATGGCCCCGCTCGTACAGCCCGCGCTTGACGGCGCGTACATTCTCTACGCCCACACCATGCTCCAATCGCACCAGGGCATGGGCTACCTCAGTTCCTGGGCCGACGCGCATTTCGATTCGGCCGCCGCCAAGAACACGTTCTACGCCGCCCTCGGCCGCGCCCTTGACCCAGCCAACACGAGAGCCCTCGACCGGCTCGGCCCGGAAGTGCAACCCGACCAGGTGCTCAAAGAGATCAGCTGACGGGCGCTGGAGTTCAGGAATCCCCAGTTTCCATACAAGCCCATTCACGACCACAAGGAGTGACCCGAAGCCGCCCAACTGAGCGAGTAGGTTGTGGTCTGTGTGGGCGATGAGGCCGATTTGGACCGTCTTCCGCCCTCTCCCGACGGGAGAGGGGTGGGGTGAGGGGTCTTCAATTTTCCCGCATTATGCCGATTGCGAAACTGGGGAGCACTGAGGCGCTGGAGACTGCAGAGTCAACACCTGCTTAGCAGGTACGTGGTGGCGGCGCGCTGCTGCGCGCCCGGCTCTGCGGAAGCAGAGCTCTACCTCGCGCCCACCCGTAGACCGGCACCCCGTGGTCCTGAAAGGACCGCACATAACAGCCCGGGGTGGAGCGAAGCGGAACCCCGGGATCGCTCACCCGATCATCGGAGCCCTGTAAGGGCGAAACAACCGGGCGTACCTCACGCCTTCGCTCTGAACGTCCAGGGCTTTCGCATGGGACACGACATCAATGCCTGCGCGTCTTCGTCGCCGTTGGGGAACTCCTGACGCACGGGGTCCCATTTCAGCTTCCGGCCCAACCGCATGGAGATGTTGCCCAAATGCATCGCCGTGCTCAGGTGATGGATGTCTTCCGGCGAATAGGTCGTCGTCTTCCGATCCTTCACTGCGTTGATGAAATCCACATGCTCGCTGGGCGGTCGCGGCCACATCTTGCTCTCGTCCGGCGCGATGACCGTCTCCAGGATCGCCGGGTCGCTGGCTTCCAACGCCGCACGCCATGACGGGGACTGGACCCAGCCGTCCGAACCCTCGAATCGGATGCCCGTGCCGCCCGACTTCACAAACATCTCTACATCGTCGGCATACTGGTAACGGAGCTTGTACGTCGTCGCCGTGGTCGACATGGAGTTCTCGGGGAACACGCCCTCGCCGTGTACCTCCAACGGGCCCCCGAGTTGCTGAAACATGGCCACTTGGGCCGTGTCCATGAGGTGCGCGCCCCAATCGGTCAGCTTGCCGCCGGAATAGTCCCATATGTTGCGCCACTGTTGCGGGCCCAGCTTTGTGGGCGTGTACGGCGTGTACGGCGCCGGGCCTAACCAGAGGTCGTATTCGAGACCGCCCGGTACAGGCGCTTCCTCCTCCCGCTCGTAGATCTCGCCTTCGGGCAGCGTGACCAGCACGCGGTTCAGTTTGCCAAGCCGCCCGTTTCGCACCAGCTCCGCCAGGCGGTAGTACTGCGAGACTGAGCGATCCTCGATCCCGCCCTGATACACCACGCCCGTCTTGTTCATCACATCGACGAGGGTGCGGCCCTGGTCGATATTGAGGGTTGGTTTTTCGCAGAAGACATCTTTGCCGGCGCGCGCCGCCATCACGGACATCAGCACATGCCAATGGTCGGGCGTCGAAATCACCACCGCGTCAATGTCTTCGCGCCGGAGGATATCGCGAAAGTCGGCGTACACTGCGCAGTCGGTGTTGCTGTACGCGGCGTTCACCTTGCCCCGCGCCTTCTCGCGCCGGCCCTTGTACACATCGCACACCGCAAGCACACGCGCTTCGGAGGTCTTCAAGAAGGGATCCAGGTTCCAGCCCATGCCGTGGGTGCCCATGCCAATGCATCCCAGCGTGATCTGTCCGTTGGCCGATGGTGCGGACACTGGTTCCCTCCGCGTCCGGCATGCCGAAAGTGCCGGCAACGAGGCCGCACCTGCCCATTTCAGGAAATCTCGCCGGTTCGTCGTTCTCGACATGCCAAATCCCCTCGTTTGAAGCCGATCCATAGGGGGGAGCTTAGGCCATATCTGGCCGGAGAACAAGTTGGGCGGACGCGTCCGCTCCGGGAGGAGCGTCGACCCCAACCGGAGGCTGCCGAAGCCCGGAATGGGGTCCGTCTTGATTTTTCACGTGGTTGGGCGCTATACCGTTAGGACTGTGACGGACCGGCAAGGGCCCAAATCTCTCGATTCAGGTGCGCGGCCCCGGTTCACACGGGGGCTCTGAGAACCAGCACGGCGCGGCAACGCGGGCCGCGCGAAAGATTAGAAAGGACGGCGTAACAATGAAACGCATCTCCATCGGCACGTGGGCCTACTCGATTGGGCCGTATGCAGACAATCCGATTCCATGGGAAGAGATTCTCGTGAAGCTGGGCGAACTGGGGTTCGACGGCGTGGAACTGGGCGGGTTTGGCATCCATCCGAATCCGGACAACCTTCCCACCAAAGAGGATCGGGCAAAGTGCAAGCAGGGCGTCGCCGACGCGGGTTTGGCGTTTTCCGGCCTGGCCGCCAACCTGTGGGAACAGCATCTGCTCGACACGGATGACACGAGCGCCTACATTGACGAGTTTCGCAAGAACCTGGATTTCTGCGTGGACCTCGGCATTCCCGGCCTCCGAGTCGACACCGTCCAACCGCCAACGATTTTCGACCAGGTCGACGCGGATGTGGCGCGCAAGCAGCTCGTGGCCACGTGGAAACAGTGCGCCCGCGAAGCCGCGGACAAGGGCGTATACGTGACGTGGGAGTTCGAACCGGGATTCGCCTTCAACAAACCCTCGGACATCCTGGGCATTGTGGATGATGTGAACGACGACAACTTCGGCATCATGCTGGACGCCTGCCACGCCCACATGGTGGCGGCGGTTGGCGCGCGTCAACCGGGTGAGAAAGAGACGCTGCCCGGCGGCGCGCTCGAATTCATCCAGAAGCTCAAGGGCAAGGTGAACCACCTTCACCTCATCGATTCGGATGGCACCCTTCACGACGACGAAACCAGCACGCACGCGCCCTTCGGCGACGGCGAACTCGATTGGGACGTCCTCATGCCGGCGATTCTCGACTGCGGCGTGGCCCACGACTGGTGGACCATCGACCTCTGCTTCTGGCCGGACGCGTGGACGGTGACGGAACAGTGCAAGAAGGCCGTTGACGAGTTGAACGCGAAGTACGGCGGATAACGGCCCGTAACGGACGATCCGCGAAAAGGAGATAGACCAATGGCCAAGAAGAAGATCAATGTTGGAATGATCGGATATGGGTTTATGGGGCGTACGCACACAAACGCCTACCGGCAGGCGCCGAAGTTCTTCGACCTGCCTTACGATTTCGTGCTCAAGGCGGTCAGCGGGCTCGAAAAGGACGTGGCCGAGGCATTTGCCAACAACTGGGGGTACGAGAGCTTCGAGACCGACTGGCGTGCCCTCATTGCGCGCGACGACATCGATGCCGTCGACATCTGCACCCCCAACTTCATGCACCACGACATCGCCATTGCCGCAGCGGAGGCCGGCAAGACGATTCTCTGCGAGAAACCTCTGGCTTTGAACACCGATGAAGCCCGCGAGATGGTCGAGGCCGTCGAAAAGGCCGGCGTGCCCAACATGGTCTCCTACAACTACCGTCGCATCCCCGCCGTCACCCTGGCCAAGAAACTCATTGACGAGGGACGCCTGGGCCGCATCTTCCATTACCGTGCCGTATTCCTGCAAGACTGGACCATTTCCACCGACCTTCCCCAGGGCGGCGACGCCCTGTGGCGGCTTGACGCCAAAGCGGCCGGCAGCGGCGTGAC
>JAAEQP010000163.1 GCA_024231375.1 bacterium
CAGGGCCACGGGTGGCCCTGTGGCGAAGAGGCGACCGCCGAACCGTGCGTGGTTTTCCTCGCTTACAGGCTACGCAGGAACTGCATGATCTCCCGTGCACGATGCCTGTGGGTGTGCTGCGCGATGACGCGCTTGCGGGCGGCCGCTCCCATCGCCTTCCGCTGGGCATCGTCTGTGAGCAGGGCCTCGTAGGTTTCGACCGCACTGTCGGCATTGTCCACGGTCAGGACTTCCGACCCCACATCGAACCAAGTTTCAAGCCCGTTGCAGGGCGAACTCACCATGCAGCACCCCATGGCCGCCAATTCGAAGTACCGCATACTGGACGAGCATCGAACGGTTGCGTGGGGTGTCCTCGGAATGCTCAGATTGACACGGCTTGCACAGCAACACCGCGTCAAGGCGTTGGCACTCACGTTCCCGAGTCGTGTGATCCTCGAAGGAAGGCCGTGGAAGCCGTTGCCGCCGAGGGTGAAGCTTCGATGGGGCGACCGTTCGCAGGGCTCCGAGATGAGGGCTCGCATCCTTTCTTCGCGGAACTGCTGTCCGTACCCGTAGAAGAACACGTCGTGTTCCTTGTCGACATCCAGGGGCGCATACAGCTCGGGATCGACCCCCCAGTGGACCGTTCCCACGCGCCGTGCCCCCAAGGCGAGCAACTCCTCGGCCCCTCCCTCGGAATTGCAGATGACCGCGTCGTATTCGCTCACGTCCGCCTCTTCGTACATGTCAAAGCCCGACGCGAATCCTCCGTACGCTGGCAACGTGGCCGGGACGTCTCCGTCGTAGTTGATGATGGGAATCCCAAACCGCTGGCGCAGCCGCTCGGGGACACCGGAGAACAGACTCAAGGGAATGAGGAAGAAGAGGACGGCGTCCACGTCTTTCTCTTTCTCGAGGATGCGCGTCAGATGCCGTTCCCATCTCGGACGGTACCACACATCCACACCAAACCCGAGGGCTCTGCCCATCCACCCATTTTTGGTCGTCGAAACCTCGGCGGTACCGTTGTCTTCCGAACGCTTCTTGAATCGGTCGAAGATGGATGCCTCCAGGGCGCACGCATTGGGATAGGTGCGCCACCAGAGTGTGTCGAATGCGTCCCCCTGCAAGGGGACGGCGACGATCTCGCAGCCCTCCTCGTGCAACCCCTTCATGAATTGCCACCACGCGGAGGTGCAGCCGTAGAGGTAACGAAAGTCGAGTGCGCCGAGAAAGCATAAGAGTTTCATTCGCGCTCTCCCCCTTGCCAGGGTCTCCCCCCGGCTCCAGTGCGCGAGGCTCCCTGGGAACGGCCTTCGCCGCACAGGATCCGCCGGCAAACCCGCAATTTTCGCTTTCCTACTCGTGGGTTGCCCTACCTCTCACTTTGTCACTCCCTTAGAATAGCCCATCTTTCTACTACACGCAAGTCCTTTCGTGAGAGGGGCTGCGGCCGCAATTGCCGGATAGCAGGAGGCAACTGCGCATACCCGCTGTGGCTGATGGGACAATCGTTCTTGAACGGCGTCACCACACCGGTGAACGCGAAAGAGGGGGGCAGAGGGGTTGCTGAAAAAGTACCGGAGTGCCGAGGACTGCCAACCAAACACAAGCATACACCAACCATGTCATCCCGAGCGAAGTCGAGGGATCTCTTGTAGGTAG
>JAAEQP010000164.1 GCA_024231375.1 bacterium
ATGATCACCGCCGCGGCGAGGGCGGCCACAACCGCGCCGTGGAGGGGGTCGAGCCATTCCCAGCCGTGCACGACCTCGAGGTAGCGGGCCGCGCCGAGGCCGCCGAGGACGCAGTGGGCGATGCCGCCGGCAATGGCGGTGATGCGACGCACGACCACGTACGACCCGACCACGCCACAGGCGATCCCGCCACAGTACACACCGTCCACACACCCAAGAGCGCCCATCGAATTCCGCGTGTCCCCTGTCCCATTGCCATACCTCCCACAATGTTCGACCCACTTCCACGCACTGCGGAGCCCGCCCCGCGTCCCGCCCGTAGCGACTACCCATGTAGTCACGACAACTATACTACACGCGTAGTCAGCCGTCAAGTCTTTCTGGATTTCGGGCCAAATCTGGAAGGGGTGGAGGTCGCAAAGCGACAGACTACCTGCTTCACGAAGAGACGTCTTGACGTTTTAACGTCACGACGTTATGATGGTGTGGCCGCAACCGACAGGAGATGATGCCATGTCCGCCACGACGAAACGTTCCACAATCTACTTTGACCCGGTGCTGCACCGGGCTCTGCGCATCAAGTCGGCCGAGCTATCGCGGTCGGTCTCGGATCTCGTGAATGAAGCAGTGCGTGAGTCCCTCAGCGAAGACGCGGAGGATTTGGCCGCTTTCGACGACCGGGCACACGAACCCTTGGTAAGTTATGGCGACATGCTCAAGAAACTGAGGAAAGATGGCCAGATATAGCGTCTCCTTCCGCAAGTCCGTCAAACGCGACCTGGCACGAATTCCGAAACAGGACACACGCCTCATCGTGGAGCGGATAGCGGCGCTGGCCGATAACCCGCGTCCACCCGGATGTGAGAAGCTCTCAAGCCAAGAACGATATCGTGTCCGACAGGGCAGATATCGCATTATCTACTCGATTCAAGACGAAGAACTGACTGTGTGGGTGGTCAAGGTGGGCCACCGCAGGGACGTATACCGCTGACGCAAAGACCGTGCTGTTGCCGGTACATGCCGGAAATCGGGGACATGTTCAGAGCGCCGTACCCGGCGCGACTACGTGTACCCGGATTCCCACCTCTTGACAGAAACTGGTTCCAGCGGCCCTTCCTCAAACTGGGGATTCCTGACGGCCCCAAACCCAAGATGAAAAACGATGGCCAGATGGCATACCATGGTGTCCCGTGCGCGCTGAGGCATCCGGCGAAGTGTTTCGTTCCGGACGCCCCGCCGGGGGACACCACGTCGCACGAGCACGGCAACCGATAGAGGTGGAAGACATGAGACATCCGAGACAGGGCGGGTCGGTGACCCGTCGGCAGTTCATCACACGGACCACGGCGGCCGTGGCAGGGGCCATGGCAGTACCGGCCATCATCCCGGGCAAGGCCTTGGGCGCGGAAACGCGTGCGGCGGCCAGCCACCGGCTGACTATGGGGGTGGTCGGTCTCGGCGGCCGCGGCCGGTTCGTCACCAACGCCTTCATGGCGCAACCCGACACGCAGGTGTTGGCGGTATGCGACGTGGACGCCAAGCGTCGGGAAGCGGGCCGGAACCAGGTCAACGAGAAGAACGGCAATCAAGACTGCGCCGTCTACAGCGATTTCCAGGAATTGCTGGCTCGCGAGGACATCGACCTGGTGCTGATCGCCACGGGCGACAACTGGCACTCCCACGCCTCCATCATGGCGGCCCGCGCGGGCAAAGACATCTACTGCGAGAAACCCGTCAGCGTGGTGATGGACGAGTCACGCGCCATGGCGGAAACCATGCGCAAATACGGACGCGTGTTCCAATGCGGCACGCAACGCCGCAGCCTGGCCAACTTCCGGTTCGCCGTGGATCTGGCCCGCAGCGGAAAACTGGGCCGGTTGACGGCGATGCACGCCGAAGAGTCCCGCGGATTCCAGGTGCTGTCCGAAGAGACGCTTCCCGCGGAACCCGAACCGTCCAAGGAAGAGTTTGATTGGGACCGTTGGCTGGGGCCGGCGTGCTGGCGTCCTTACAACAAGCAGTATCCGAGCCGCGGCTTCTGGAGCAAACACGTGGACTTCAGTGGCGGTTCGATCACCGAATGGGGCAGCCACACGGTGGACTTGTGCCAGTGGGCCAACGATGCCGACCACACCGGTCCGGTCGAGTTCGCCAAAGAAGGCGACCGCTGGGTGGGCAAGTACGCCAACGGCGTGAAGCTCATCATCCGCACCGGCCTGCGGTTCGGATCGTGTCCCGTACGGTTCGAAGGCGAAGAAGGTTGGGTCGAGACAGGTGACTCCGGCGGCATCGACATGCATCCGAAGTCGCTGTTGCAGGAACGTCAGTTCAAGGGCGGCTATCCGCCGGACAACCACATCCGGTACTTCCTGGATGCGGTGAAGACCCGGGAACGGACGGTATCCAACGGAGACGTGGCGCACCGGTCGATTTCGGCCTGCCACATCGCCAACATCTGCAAGCGCCTCGGTCGTCCGGTCAAGTTCGACCCGGTGAAGGAAGAATTCATCGGCGACGAGGAAGCCAACCGCATGCGGGGCCGCGCCTATCGCGAGCCCTGGTATCTGTAGGCGGTGGCCATGTCACTCTCGAACCGGAATTCACAGGCTTTGTTGGAAAGGATGACTTCCATGAACAGCATTTGCAGACGAACACTTCCCGCCGCCCTGATGGTGGTCGCGGCGGTTGTATGCGGCCTTGCCGCGACGGCGGGCGCCCAAGGCGTGGCACCCCCGATGGACCTCGACGAAGCAGCCCTCATCGCCGTAGTGCAGGGCGACGCGGACTGGCTCGCCAAACAGAACGCGTGCCGCCGCCTGCGGCAGGTCGGCACCGCCAAGAGCGTCCCCGCCCTGGCGGCCCTGCTCACCGATGAGAAACTGTCCCACATGGCGCGCTACGCGCTGGAACCCATGCCCTGCGAAGAGGCGGTGCAAGCTCTGCGCGATGCATTGGCCACGACGGCCGGCATGCAGAAGATCGGTGTGATCACGTCGCTGGGGGCGATGCGCGACAAGGCGTCCGTGGCGTTGCTGACTCCTCTGCTGGACGACGCCAACGCGGACATCGCCGGCACGGCGGCGGGTGCCCTGGGCCGTATCGCCACGAAAGATGCCGTAGCGGCGCTCAACGCCAACCGCGGCACCCCTGCCGTCACCGAAGGGCTGCTCACGGCGGCGCAGCGGTACCTCGAAGCGGGCAAAGAGAAGGACGCGTACCCAATCTATGAGTCCCTGTATGTGCCGGACCAGCCCACCCACGTGCGCACAGGCGCATTCCGCGGTATGGCGTATGCCCGGCCCAAGCAGGCTCCTGAACAGCTAATCGCCGCGCTCGACGGTAAGGATGCTCTCTTCCGCGATTTGGCTGCCTACATCGTGGGCGAAACGCCTGATGCGAAGGACACGGCCGCCTATGCGAAGGCGCTGCCGGGTCTTTCCCCGAGCGGACAGACCTCCCTGGTGCGCGGCCTTGCGGCACGCGGCGATACGAAAGCGCGCGAAGCAGTCGCAGGCATGTTGGGGCAGGCGCACAGGCGCGTTCAGTTGGAGGCCATCAAGGCATTGGCCGTTCTCGGCAACAGTTCAAACGTACCGGCCCTTGTCGCAGCCATGGGATCAGACGATGCCGACATCGCCGCCGCGGCTCAGGCGACCTTCGCCAAACTGCCTGGTAAGGGGGTCGATGCGGCCGCAGGGAAGGCTCTTGCGGATACCACGCCGGCCGTGCGCGCGGAATTGCTGCTGCTGTTGGCCGGACGCCGTGCTGACAACGCCATTTCTCTCGCCTTGGAAGACGTGGGCGCAGCCGATGTCGACGTTCGCAAGGCCAGTCTGCGGGTGCTCGATCTTCTGGGCACCGAGAAAGAGGTCCCATCCGTAATCGTCGCCATGAAGCAGGCCCCCGATGCTTCCAGCCGGTCCGCCGCAGAGAAGGCGCTCCGGGGCATCGCGTCGCGATGCGGACAACCCGCGTTGGCGGCCGTATTGGCCGGTATGGACGGCGCGGACACCAAGGTTCGGATCGGCGCGTTGGGCGCGGTCGGTCAGATTGGCGGACCGGAGGCCCTTGCCGTAGTCGTGGCGACCCTGAACGATTCTGACAAGGACGTGCAGAGCGAGGCGGTTCGGGTTCTGTCCAATTGGGCGACCCTCGACGCGGTTCCTCACCTGGAACAGCTCGCCAAGAGCGACGATCTCAGCCGTCAGGTGCTTGGCCTGCGCGGGTACATCCGGTTGGCGGGCAGCGAAGCCGACATGGCGAAACGCGCCCAAATGCTGACCAACGCGCTCAGTCTCGCCACACGGACGGACGAACGGAAACAGGCCCTCGGCGGATGGGGCACGGTGAAAACCATGCAATCCCTCAAGGTTCTCACGCCGTTCCTCGACGATGCCGAAGTCTGCGACGAGGCTTCCTCCGCGTTGGTGTCGGTAGCGGCCGTGCTTGTCAAACAGGACGCAGCCAGACTCGCCGCGTCCGACGCGCTACGCGCAGTGGTTGAGACATGCAAGAACGAGGACATTCGGAAAAACGCGCGGAAGGTCATGAAGGATGCCGGCGTCACCATGAGCGGCGCCGAGATCCTGTTCAACGGCAAAGATCTGACCGGTTGGAAAGCCGAAGGCGGCGCGGCGTGGTCCGTTGAAAGCGGCTGCCTCGTGGGCCGTCAGGGCGAGAAGAACGCGCCCGGCGACCTGTTCACGGTCCGGGAATACGGCGACTTCGAACTCGTCGTCGAGTACAAGGTCCAATGGCCCGCCAACAGCGGCGTGTGGTTCCGCTACCAGACCCCGCAGAAGGCCTACCAGGCCGACATCCTGGAGTACAAGGACCCCGTGGCCCATTCGGGCACCATCTACTGCCCGGGCAAGATGTTCCTCGGCGCGAACCTCGACCCGTCCATCGAAAAGAAGGACGATTGGAACACCATCAAGGTCCGCGCCCAAGGCGACCATTTGGTGGTGACCCTGAACGGCAAAGTGACCGCGGACGTGCATGAAGGGTCCTACGCCAAAGGCCGGATCGGATTCCAGATCCACGCCGGCGACCAATTCGCCACCATGCAGATCAGCGTCCGCAAAATGGTCCTGAAACCCCTCTAACCCAACAACGTACACGGTTCTCACCCCGGGAATGGGCCCAGAGACGGCCCCTTCCCGGGGTTTCTGCATCCACAGATGGCGCACATACCTTGCAGTCTCGGTCCCCCAACGGTAAGGTAGGCAGCATCACATCAATGGGGCTGATTCAACACAATGGACGCGACCACGAACGCAAACGCCCAAAGCCAAGCAAGCGCTGAAGGGCCCTCCCGCACCGGGACCGCCGTGTTCACCGACCGATCGGGTGACGAGGTCTTCACGAACCCCAAGGCCATCATTGAGGCGAGGTCTCCTTCCGAAGTGACGGACGCATTGGCCCAGGTGCGCGACGAGGTGGCGCGCGGACATACCGCGGCCTGCTTCGTCGCGTACGAGGCCGCGCCCGCCTTTGAACCGAAGTTGGCCGTGCATCCGGCGGACGTAGCGCCCCTCGCGTGGTTCGGTATCTACGATGAACCGTCCGGTGAGCAGGTAGAGACGCACGCCTACGATGTGGGTCCGTGGACACCACGCATCGACCAGCCCCGATACGAGTCAGCCATTGCCCGCATCCGTGAGTGGATCGCGGACGGCGACACGTATCAGGTGAACTTCACGTTCCCCATGGACGCTTCCTTCTCGGGCGATCCCTTGGCGTGGTATCGCACCCTCTACGAGGCGCAGCCAACGGATTACGCCGCGTACATCGACACGGGCCGGTTCCAGGTGCTATCCATGTCGCCGGAGTTGTTCTTCGGCCTGGATGGCGACCGCTTGGTCACGCGCCCCATGAAAGGCACCCGGCCACGCGGACGCTGGCGCGGTGAGGACGAGCAACTGGCCCGTGACCTCGTCTCCAGCGAGAAGGATCGCGCCGAGAACGTCATGATCGTGGACTTGCTCCGGAACGACATGGGCCGCGTGAGCCGAACGGGATCGGTACGCGTCCCGTCCCTTTTCGAGGTGGAACGCTACGACACGGTTTGGCAGATGACATCCACCATCAAATCGCGCACGGACGCGGATGTGCCGGAGATCCTGGCGGCCCTGTTCCCGTCGGGATCCGTGACGGGCGCGCCGAAAGTGCGCACCATGGAAATCGTCCGCGACCTGGAATGCGGTCCGCGCGGCGTGTACTGCGGGGCGGTGGGGTGGTGGCGGCCAGGCAGACGCGCCCGATTCAACGTGGCTATCCGCACCGTTCTGGTAGACGCCGATCAAGGCACGGCGCGGTATCATGTGGGCGGCGGTATCACGTGGGGGTCGACGCCCGAAGGCGAATACGACGAATGTCTCACGAAGGCGGCCGTTCTTGCGCGCCATGCCGAACCGTTCCAATTACTGGAATCGCTGCTTCACGACGGGGACGGGTATTTCCTATTGGACTACCACCTCGACCGCCTCACGGACAGCGCCCGCTACTTCGGCTATGCCGTGGACCTGAAGACCGTGCGCACCGCGCTGGCGCGGGAGGCTGCGTCGCTCGACGACGGCGCATACAAAGTGCGGCTCCTTGTGAACTGCGACGGCGCGATTCACGTCGAATCGGATCCGGCCACCCCGGCCCGTCCCCTGCGTGTGGGGTTTGCGCGCGCGCCGGTCGACTCGCGGGACGTGTTCTTGTTCCACAAGACCACCCGGCGGCAAGTGTACGACTCGGCGAAGGCGTCCCGCCCCGAGTGCGACGATGTGCTTCTCTGGAACGAGCGGGGCGAAGTGACGGAGTCTTCCTCGGCGAATGTAGCCGTGCGAATCGACGGCCAATGGTACACACCGCCGGTGTCGTGCGGACTGCTGGGGGGCACGATGCGGCGGCATCTGCTGGATCGCGGCGATCTTGAGGAGCGGCCCATTACCAAGGATGAAGCGCTACGGGCGGACGCGGGCCAACTGCTGAATTCAGTGCGAAAGAAGGTCAATGTGACCTTGATCGACTAGCCGTGCCTATTCGCCGAGCAAACCGCCGCGCATCTTGCTCAGTTCGATGCCCTGGAGCATTAACTGCAATTCGGACGGGTTGTCGGACACGGTCATGGCCGTCTCATTGTCGATGAGTCTCGCATTCAGCAGTTGGTGGAGGCTGTCGTTGAAGGACAGCATTCCCTCTTCCTTGCCCTGCTGAATCGCCACCGGGATCCGGTTCAGACGGTTGTCCTTGATCAACCGCTGCACCCCCGGCGTCGCAAACATAACCTCGCATGCAGGCACTCGCCCCGCCCCGCCCGGACGCGGCAACAGGCGCTGGCACATGATCCCCTTGAGGTTCAGCGACAACTGCGACCGCACCTGGTTCTGCTGGTTGGAGGGAAACAAATCCACGATGCGGTCGATCGTCTGGGTGACGTTGGCAGTGTGGAGTGTGCTGAATACCAAGTGCCCCGTCTCCGTGGCACTGATAGCCGCCTGGAAGGTTTCCAAGTCGCGCATCTCGCCCACAAGAATCACGTCCGGGTCCTGCCGCATGACGGCCTTCAGGGCCGAGGAAAAACTCTCCGTGTCGAAGTGGACTTCGCGCTGGTTGATGACGGACTGGTCGTCCTCGTAGACGTATTCGATGGGGTCCTCGATGGTGACGATATGCGACTTGCGTTGGCTGTTGATGTAGTTGACCATCGACGCCAGAGTCGTCGATTTCCCGCTGCCCGTCGTGCCCGTAACCAGCACCAGACCGCGATGGAGTTCGGCGAACTTGACGACCGCGTCGGGAAGGCAAAGCTCCTCGAAAGAGGGGATCTCGGTCTTGATTCGCCGCATGACGATGCCAATTGAACCGCGCTGCCGGAACACGTTCACACGAAACCGGCCCAGTTTGTCGTCTATGTAGGCAAGGTCGATTTCGCCCCGTTCCTCGAAGCTCTTGCGCTGCCAGTCGTTGAGCAGGAAATCGATGATGCCGCCCACCTCTTCCTCGCTCATCTTCCGGGAGCGGCGAATCAGTTCGCCGTTAATACGGAAGAAGGGGCAACTGCCAGACTTGATGTGAATGTCGGACGCGTCTCGCTCGACGGCCCGCTTCAACATCTTCTTCAGCAGCATCATCGTTCGGTCATGCGCTTTCTCATAAAGGCCGGAATCCCCATGTCTTCCTCGTCCTGCACGTCGGCTTTGGTGTCGACGCCTTCCGGCTCGTCCGGGAAGAGGTACTGCTCTCCAGGCGCTTGGGCTCCCTCGTTCGACGATGCCTCGTCCGACGCGGGCGCGGTCGCCACGGGCGTCGCCGGTGCCTTATCTTGGGCCACCGGAGCAGCCTGCGTCAAGGGGGCCGGTGCGGCCGGCTTGGGTCTGGGCGCAGGCTTCGGCGCGGAACTGGCCGCCTTCGGCCCTGTGGGTTTGGTGCCCCGCTGCTCGGCGGCTTTGACCCGTCGCTCGAACACATCGGCAATATCGTCCGCGGCAGGCGTGGCTCGTTGCGAAGATTCCTGCGCAAAGCCGGCGGCGATCACGGTCACCTGGATGTCGGGTCGCTCCTCTTCGTCCAGCACGGCGCCAAAGATGATGTTCGCCGTGGCATGGGCCGACCGTTTCACCGTGGTCACAGCCTGGAGCACTTCGCGCATGGTGATGTCGCTGCCGCCCTTGACGTTCACAATCACGCCCAAGGCCCCGTCGATACTGGAATGCTCCAAGAGAGGACACACGATCGCTTCTTCGGCCGCACGCACCGCGCGGTTATCGCCATCGGCCATGCCGATGCCCATGAGTGCCCGCCCGCTCTGAACCATCGTAGTCCGCACGTCGGCAAAGTCCAGGTTGATGAGCCCCGGCACGGTGATGAGTTCCGAAATCGCCCGCACCCCGTTGTGCAGCACTTCATCGGCCAACCGGAACGCGCCCAGGAACGACGTGTTCTCCTGGCACAACAACGCCAGCCGGTCGTTGGGGATGACGATCAGGGAATCCGAGTGTTCCTGCAACGCCGCGAGCCCCTTCATGGCGTTGTCCATGCGCTGCTTGTTCTCGAAACCAAAGGGAAGCGTGACGATCGAGACGGTGAGGGCTCCGGTTTCGCGGGCCACTTCGGCCACCACCGGAGCAGCGCCCGTGCCCGTACCGCCGCCCAAACCCGCCGTGAGAAAGATCATGTCGGCCCCGGCAAGGGCCTCGGCGATCTGGTCCCGGTCCTGGCGTGCCGCTTCCTCGGCCACTTCGGGACGCGCCCCCGCGCCCAGGCCGCCTTCGCCGACCTGGATCCGGGTACCCGCGGGCGAATGACGCAAGGCCTGTGCATCGGTGTTGATGGTAATAAATTCAACCCCTTGCAGCTCGGCCTCGATCATGCGGCCCACGGCGTTGCCGCCGCCGCCGCCCACGCCACACACCTTGATGACGGCTTCCTGCTCGAACTCGTTGTATTCACGGGAAATCGCCATGGTCATTTGATCGTCTCCCTCATCGTTTCGGCGCGGTTCCACGCGCTGTCACTCCCGAGCGTTTCCGTGTCCATCGGCTACCCGGACACGGTCCCTGCCGCCATGCCTATGCCTGTCCAACCGGACCCAATCGCCAACCTTATCGACTGGCCAGATTCGGGCCGAACCGAAGATCCAGATACTCCTTGCACTCCAACTGCCAGCCCTTCTTGGCCCACAGCACATCGAGACGTTGCGCCTGTCGCTCAAAGTTGTCGCCCCACCGGATTTCGTAGGGAAGCTCGTCGCAGAACATGCCGACGTTGTTCCCCTCGCGCGCGGCGATTTCCGACACCGTAACGCTACGCGCCATCTTGGTGCCGCTGAAGGCGTGCCACACCGCCAAGGCGCTTTGCAGCGCGGCGGCCTTCACGGGACGCCCGGCTTCGATCGTGCCCGACTCGGGCAGTTCCGTGATGAGCGGTCCGGGGTAGGGATCCCCCGGCCCGAGCGGGCGCAGGGCGACGCAGTCGTTGTCGACCTCGTAGGGCACGTTGTGTACCACGATGGTGGCCACCGGCACACGCTCAATCACCGAAATTTCTACGGAATCCGGGAAACTTCGCCGCACCGTGCATTCCTTCACATACGGCATGGCGTTCACGCGTTCTTGGACCGCTTCGGCATCGACCAACAGAATGTGGTCGGCGGTGGTCACCCCGGCCTTCTCGACAATCTCCACCTCGCTCAAGACGCGCGCGCCCCGAACGTAGATCATCTTCACGTGAAACCGGTCACTTGTCATCGTGTAGTGGTAAAAGGCATATCCCACCCCGGCCACCGCGAGCGCGAGCGTGAGGTAGAAGGCGAACCGAAGCCGCCGCCTGCGCGACCCACCCCCCGACGTCGTCTTCTTGGCGCTTCTGCCGCGTTTGGCGGTCTTCTTCTTCTTTCCAAACAGCTTCAGCACGAACGCATCTCCTCCAGCAGGGGATCCACGACCCGGTTGATGTCGCCCGCGCCCAGCACGAGGACCAGGTCGCCAGGACGCAGATCGGGGGCGAGCGCCGCGGGCACGGCGTTCATGTCGTTCACGAGTTCCACATTCGTGGCCCCGGCTTCCCGCGCCGCATCCACGATGAGGCCCGAATCCACGCCGGGCATCGGCTCCTCGCGGGACGGATAGATATCGGTCACAATCGCGCGGTCCGCCACGGTCAATACACGTGCGAAGTCGTCGTAAAAAAACTTGGTTCGGCTATACAGGTGTGGTTGAAACACGCAGATGAGCCGTTCCGGCTCCACCCATCGGACCGCTTCCAACGTGCTCGCAATCTCGGTCGGATGATGGGCGTAGTCTTCGGCGACGATGATGCCGTTGTGTTCGCCCCGCAATTGGAGGCGCCGCCGTACCCCGTCGTAGAGCCGTAGCCCCGCCGCGATTTGGGCGAACGGCATACCAAGACAAAGCCCCACCGCGCACGCGGCCAGCGCGTTGCGCACATTGTGTTCGCCGATGGCGTTGACCCGTAGCGTGCCCAGCTTGCCTGTCGTTCCGAGTCGGTCGTCGTTGCAGACCACATCCACGCAGGTCATCAACGTGCCGAGCTGTTGGACGGCAGGCACAGACTCATCGGGCGCCTGGAGACGGATGTTGGTCCCCGCTAGCGACGCCCCCTCTTCGATGCCGTAGGTGATGCAGATGCTCTCGATATCGTCGATCACCGCCTGGACGTTGGGGTCGTCGTTGCACACGATGGCGTACCCATAGAAGGGCACGCCATTGCAGAATTCCACGAAGGCCCGCTTGATCTTGTCCAGCGTGCCGTAATACTCCAGGTGCTCCGCGTCGATATTGGTCACCACGCTGATGGTCGGGTGCAGCCGGAGAAACGATCCATCGTGCTCGTCCGCTTCCGCCACCAGATACGATCCCGTGCCCCATCGTGCGTTGGTGCCGCTGCGGTGCAGAATGCCGCCCACGATGCTCGTAGCGCCGATGTTGGCCCGGTCGAGAATCGCGCTGACCATGGAGGTGGTGGTTGTTTTGCCGTGCGTACCGCCCACCGCGATGGCGTTGGGTTTCAGCCGCATCAGGTCGGCCAGCAGTTCGCTGCGATGCAATACGGGAATGCCCTGACGCTGCGCCTCGGCCACCTCGACGTTGTCCTCGGGCACGGCCGCCGACACCACCACGATCCCGGCATCGCCCACGTTGGACGCCGCGTGACCTTCCTGAAACACCAACCCGAATTCTTCGAGCCGGTGGACGATGTCCGAGGCGTGCAGGTCGGATCCCGTCACCTCGTGGCCCAGATTCAGCAGAATCTCAGCGAGACCGCTCATGCCGATCCCGCCGACACCCACGAAATGGACTTTCCGTTTCAGACCGCTCACCGTCGGCAATACTCCGGGCGCGGGACGGCATATCCGCCCCGAGTCCCCCATACACTCAATATATTGTGGCCTGCGCCAGTATACCAGAGGCTAGACCCCCAGGGAAAGGGTTTTTTAGGGAATACGGCACTAAATATGGGGGGCCGCGCCCCATTCTGAAGCCGAACGCCCATCGTCCATGTCCATTTCGTCCACTCCGTCCATCAGAGGTACAAGTCATGTGACCACAAGGTGTTAAGGGGTTTCTGGAAAGGCGCTCGGTGGAACCTGTCGTGCTTCCCGTGGTATCATGCGAGCCAACGGGAGACCCATACCATGCTTGATCGACTCATGAGCCTGCTGTCGCCGAAGACCGAAGAGGAGCACGCGCCGGGCGATCCTGACCGGGTGCGCATCGCCACCTGCGTGTTGTTACTGGAAGTCGCGGGGGCCGACAACGAATTCTCGGCCAGCGAATGCGAACGCATCCTTCAGGCGATGCAGTCGCGATTCGATCTCTCCCAGGAGGACGCGGAGGAACTGCTCCGCGTGGCGGAAGAACGCCGAACCGAGAGCTTCGACCTCTGGAAATTCACCAATCAGATCAACGAGGCCTGCCCCAACGATGAGAAGACCCAGATCATTGAAGAGGTGTGGCGCGTG
>JAAEQP010000165.1 GCA_024231375.1 bacterium
GTTCGCGTCGCGCGTAATGCCCATGCGGTCCACCAACGCGCGCCAGTCGTCCATGACGCGATCGACCTGCCCCGCACGCATGCCCGACAGATCGTACATCACCGCGTATACACGGCCGCACCGGTTCGCACCCTCGCGGCAATGGCCCAACACCGTCGTGCAGTGATTCAGCCCGTTCGGCCGGAACGTCTCGCCCACGAACCGTTGCACAAAGGCCGCGTCAATGTCGTAGTCGCGCATCCACTCGAAATGCCGCAGCACGGTCTTGCGGTTCACGGAACTGAACACGTGGGCCGTGCTGCCGTCGGCGTGTTTGAAGTCGGTGGGATGCTTCTCGTCGTCGTCCAGTTCGCTCATGTCGGGCCAGATGTCAATGGAACACGCGCCCGGTTCGAATCCGCCCCGACCGCCCCAGTGAAACCAACCCCGCGCCGCGCCGTCCCCGGGGCACGTGAACCATCCCTGATACCCGCAGACCACCTTTCCGGTGAGGGTGGTTGTGTCCACGCCGGGCACGCTGGGACCATCGTAGAGCCGCATAAGCCGGTCGATGACCTCTTCGCGGGTTCGTTCCTGCGCCGTGGCGAGGCAAGAAACGCCGAGGGCCAGTGCGAACGAAATCATCAGGGTGCGGGGTTCCATGTCTCAAGCCTCCTGTAGCGCGTCTGTTTGCCGCCAATCATAGATCATCCGAGGGGCAACGGGCACGCGGATGCCGAACGGCCCCTCCCCCACACTCGCCCGCCAATTCCGCCGGAATAGGACACATATCGCCCGATGTTGCTTCCACACAGAGGATTAGCATGACTGAATACGGGAGAACTATGGTTTCTTCAGGCACACTGCGGTTGATTGCCACGGCACTTGCCGTGACCGTACCGGTTGCTGGCGCGTTTCCGGCGATCTCGGACTGTGCCTGTGGAGTGGATGGGACCGCGTCGTCCGGTCGCGATTCCTGCTGCTGCAGTGGGCCCAAACCGGAACCTACTTCGTGCTGCGCGGAAACGCCTTCTACTCCCCCATGCTGCGCAAACAGCGGCGAACCCGGTGAGGGGTCGGCACCCGAATCGCCAGAATCGGCACACTCGGGATGCCCCCGGTGCCGGGATATGGCTCCCCTTCAGCTTGCGCCCATCGAACATGCCCGAGGCGCGGAAGACCCCAAGGCCGGTCACGAAATTCTGTACGCCGTGTCTTCGCCGATTCCCTTGTCCGAAGATGCCCAACGGCACGCGGTCCGCCCGCCGATTCCGAGGGCACGCAGTATCCCATCCTATCTCGATCATTGCACGTTGCTGTGTTGAGTGACTCCGCGTTGTGGGGGACGTCTGGTCCCTTGTGGCCCCACGAGGCCACCCATCTGACGCAGATTATCGCCGATCCGCCGTCACTGACGGTCCGGCGTCAAGGAGTCTTGTGCGATGAACAACGAAACACTCAGCCGACTGCGCGCACCCGCCAGAAAACTGCTGCGCAACGTGGGCATCCCCGCCCTCGTGATCGTGGGGATCGTGGCGGGATTCCGCCTGGGCACGCTCAACGCGCCGCCCGCCGATCCCGAATCGACTGAATCAGCCACTGAATCCAAGGCACAGGTATGGACGTGCTCCATGCATCCCCAGGTACGACAGCCCGGACCTGGCATCTGTCCCCTGTGCCCGATGGAACTCATCCCCGTGATGGAGAACGACGCCGGGGAAGACGACGGCACCGCACGGCTCACCATGAGCGAGGCATCAAAGCGTCTTGCCCAAGTCCGCACAGCACCGGTCGAACGCCGGTTCGTCACGGCCGAAATCCGCATGCTGGGCAAGGTCAATTACGACGAGACCCGGCTCGCCTACATCACGGCATGGGTTCCAGGCCGCATCGAACGGCTGTACGCCGATTACACCGGAATGCGGGTGAGCAAAGGCGACCACATGGTCGACCTGTTCAGTCCTGACCTGCTGACGGCCTATGACGAACTGCGCCGTGCGGTCAAGGCAAAGAAGAACCTGCCCTCGGGTGCGCCGGAGGTATTGCGCGGAACGGCGGAAGCCACTCTTGGCGCGGTCCGCAGCAAACTCAAGCGATGGGGACTGACCAAGCGGCAAATCGCGACCGTTGAAGAAGGCGGGGCCGTGTCCGACCGCATCACGATCTACGCACCCATCGGCGGCACGGTGATCGAACGCGCCGGCAACGAAGGCGCCTACGTCGACACAGGCGCTCGCATCTACGCCATCGCGGACCTCGGTGTGGTGTGGGTCGAGTTGGATGCCTACGAATCGGACCTGCCGTGGCTGCACTACGGTCAACCCGTAACCTTCACGGCCGAGGCCTATCCCGACGAAACCTTCGAGGGACGCGTCGCCTTCATCGCGCCCATGATGGACACGCCCACGCGCACCGTGAACGTCCGCGTGAACGTGCCCAACCCGGACGGCCGTTTGCGGCCGGGCATGTTCGTGCGCGGCACCGTGCGTTCCCAAGTGGCCACAGGCGGCCGCGTGATGGACCCGGGCCTGGCGGGGAAATGGGTGTCGCCCATGCATCCCGAAGTCGTGAAGGACGGGCCTGGTTCGTGCGACGTGTGCGGCATGGCCTTGGTTCGTGCCGAGGACCTCGGCTACGTCCCCGCGGCCGCAACCGATGACGACAAACCCCTGGTCATCCCAGTCTCCGCACCGCTCATCACGGGCAGACGCGCGGTCGTCTATGTCGAGATGCTGGGCACCGAAAAGCCAACCTACGAAGGCCGCGAGGTAACCTTGGGACCTCGCGCCGGTGACTTCTATCTCGTTAAAGACGGCCTCGCCGAAGGCGAGCGGGTCGTCGTCAACGGAAACTTCAAGATCGACAGCGCCCTCCAAATTCAGGCCAAGCCGAGCATGATGACGCCTCCGGCCGAAGGGGACCAGGCGACACAAACCGCTCCCACAACCGCTCCCGCAAGCGCGTTCGGCAAGCAGCTCCGTCCGTTCGTCGATGCC
Organism: bacterium; assembly: GCA_024231375.1. The sequence continues at coordinate 2,976 of JAAEQP010000165.1, forward strand.
TACCTCGGAGTCAGCGACGCGCTTGCCCATGACGATGCCGCGACCGCCCAGTCCGCCGCAAAGGACGCCATGAAGGCACTTCATGCGGCGGACGCGGGTCTTCTGTCGGACGATCTGCGCGGGCGATGGAACGCGACGTGGGCCGGGCAATTCCATAGCGCGCTGACGACCGTCTCGGAAGCGCCTGACCTCGCAGCCACACGCACCGCGTTTCAAGGCCTGTCGAACACTGCCATCGAAGTGGTGAAGGCCGTTGGTCTGGCCGACGGCGGTCCTATCTACGAGGTGTACTGCCCCATGGCCTTCGATGATACCGGCGCGGCCTGGTTGCAGGGCGACACGGAAGTGCGGAACCCCTACTTCGGCAGCGGCATGTACCGGTGCGGCGCGGTGCGGGAAGAACTGTTCGTCGGCACCCCCATGGATCACGAAGGGTCACACACGGACGCACCTGCCGAAGAGCCTCCCGCCGAAGGCTCCCATAACGAGGGGTCGAGCCATGACTGAACGCACGCGGCTCGAATTGCCCCGTGGCCGGGCCCTGTCCCCCGTGGACCGGCTCATCCGGTTCTGCATGCAGAACGGGTTGCTCGTTGCCCTTGCCCTCGGCGGCCTCATTCTGTGGGGACTCATGGTGGCGCCCTTCGATTGGGACCTGGGCGGGTTGCCACGAGATCCCGTGCCAGTGGACGCGATCCCTGACCTGGGCGAGAACCAGCAGATCGTGTTCACCGAATGGCCCGGCCGTTCGCCGCAGGACATCGAAGACCAAGTCACCTATCCCCTGACCGTGGCACTGCTCGGCGTTCCCGGCGTGAAGACCATCCGCAGCCAGTCCATGTTCGGTTTCTCGTCAATCTATGCCATCTTCGACGAGAACGTGGAGTTCTACTGGTCGCGCAGCCGGATTCTGGAGAAGCTGAACAGTCTACCGCCGGACACATTGCCCGACGGCGTAGCGCCCGCGCTGGGTCCCGATGCAACCGCCCTCGGCCAAGTGTTCTGGTACACGCTGGAGGGCCGGGACCCGGACGGCAACCCCGCGAGCGGCTGGGACCCCCAGGAACTGCGCAGTATCCACGACTGGTACGTTCGGTATGCCCTGACGTCGGCCGAAGGGGTCAGCGAAGTGGCGTCCATCGGTGGGTTCGTGCAGGAATACCAGATCGACGTGGACCCCGATGCCATGCGCGCGTATGGGGTGCGGCTGGACGACGTATTCCAGTCCGTGCGCATGTCGAACGTGGACGTAGGCGCACGCACCATCGAGGTGAACCGCGTCGAATACGTCGTGCGCGGCTTGGGATTCATCGAAGACCTCGCCGACATCGAGCAGAGCGTCATCAAGAGCATCGACAACGTGCCCATCACCATCGGTGATATTGCAACAGTCAGCCGGGGGCCCGCCTTGCGGCGCGGCGCGTTGGACAAGGAGGGCGCGGAGGCCACGGGCGGCGTGGTCGTGGTGCGTTACGGCGCGAACCCACTCGCCGCTATCAAAAACGTGCGCGACAAGGTGGCCGAAATCGCACCAGGGCTCCCAACGCGGGTCGTGGTAGACGACGCCCTTGTCGCCCGCGATGCAGTCGCCGCATTTGCGCAACAGCGCGATTTCGAAGCCTATGCCGGCGTCGAAGTGAACCACGACGGCTGGCTGGCATGGTTGCGTGCGACACCGCGTGACGAATGGCCCGATTGGGTCACCACAAGCCAGGTGACGGTCGTTCCCTTCTACGACCGGACGGGCCTGATCTACGAAACCTTGGGCACCCTCAGCAACGCCATCAAACTCCAGATCCTGGTGACGGTCATCGTCGTGCTGGTGATGATGGGCCACCTGCGGAGTTCGATTCTCATCAGCGCCATCCTGCCCATGGCCGTGTTGATGGCCTTCATCGGCATGAAACTGGCCGGTATCGACGCCAACATCGTGGCCCTGTCGGGCATCGCCATCGCCATCGGCACCATGGTCGATATGGGCATCATCCTCTGCGAGAACATCCTGCGCAGGTTGGACGACGCCCCCGACGACCGGCCCCGCGACGCCGTGGTTTTCGAAGCAGCCACGGAGGTAGGAGGCGCGGTGCTGACCGCGGTGTTGACCACGGTGGTTGGTTTCCTGCCTGTATTCACCATGACGGGCGCCGAAGGCAAGCTCTTCCGGCCCTTAGCCTTCACCAAGACCTTCGCCCTCATCGCGGCCGTGGTTCTCGCACTGACGGTACTCCCCATCGCCGCACGCGTGTTACTGGCAGGCCGCGTTCGGTCGACCGTCCTGAAGCGCGTGCTCTGCGTCGGTTTGATTGCGGCCGGTTTCGTGGTCGCCGTGGCCGCATCCTGGTGGCTCGGGCTCTTGCTCGTGGCACTTGGCGCGTATCACCTCGTGGCGGACCGATTGCCCACGCTCCTGCGCGCTATCGGCATCCGGTCGGCCACGGCCGTGGCCGCTATCGTCGTCGGCGTGGTTCTGGCGTCGCTCTGGCTTCCGCTCGGACCCGAGAAGGGCATTCTCGTCAATGCACTGTTCGTCGCGGTGCTATTGGGCGGAGTGCTCGCGCTGTTTCTGTTCTTCCAGCGGCTGTACCCCAAGCTTCTCGCATGGTTCCTGGCCCACAAACTGGTCTACCTCAGTCTGCCGGCCACCGTCGTGCTGCTGGGCGCCATGGTCTGGCTCGGGGCGGGCACGGTCATCCCTTGGGTACCTGAACCAGTCCGCGAAACCCGCGTGTGGTCCAAGGTCTACCACGCGTTTCCGGGGCTGGGTAAGGAGTTCATGCCGCCCCTGGACGAAGGGTCGTTCCTCTACATGCCCACCACCATGCCCCACGCGTCGATTGGCGAGGTCCTCGACGTGATCCAGTTGCAGGACCAGCGCATCGCGTCCATCCCCGAAGTCGACACGGTGGTTGGCAAGATTGGCCGCGTCGACAGCGCACTGGACCCTGCCCCATTGTCCATGATTGAGACGGTCATCAACTACAAGCCCGAGTACATTGTCGACAAGGACGGACGGCGTCTTCGGTTCCAGTTCGACGCCATGGAGGGCGCGTTTGCGCGCGACGACCAGGGCGATCTCGTCCCCGATGCGAATGGCTTGCCTTACCGCCAGTGGCGCGACGAGGTTCGCACCCCGGACGACATATGGGATGCCATTGTCTCGGCGGCCCAGGTGCCGGGCACCACGTCGGCCCCGAAACTCCAACCCATCATCACGCGAATCGTGATGTTGCAGAGCGGCATGCGCGCACCCATGGGCGTGAAGGTCCGCGGTCCCAACCTGGAAACCATTGAGCGGGTCGGCATCGAGATCGAGCGGTTCTTGAAGGAGGTACCCGGTGTTGAGCCGCCGACCGTATTCGCCGAACGCATCGTAGGCAAACCCTACCTCGAGATCGACGTCAACCGCGAGGCCATCGCGCGCTACGGCATCCGCATGGCGGAGGTCCAGGACGTCATCGAAGTCGCCATCGGCGGACGACCGTTGACCACCACAGTCGAAGGCCGCGAACGCTACCCCGTCCGGGTTCGGTACAAACGCGAACTGCGCGACCAGATCGAGTCGCTGGAGCGCATTCTGGTACCCGCGTCGGACGGTGCGCAGATCCCTCTCACTCAATTGGCCGAGGTGCGCTACGTGCGCGGTCCCCAGGTCATCAAGAGCGAAGACACCGCACTAACCGGCTACGTGACCTTCGACAAACAGTCGGGCTATGCGGAGGTTGACGTGGTGGATGCGTGCCGCGCCTATCTCGACGCCCAACTCGATTCGGGCGAATGGGCGTTGCCCGCCGGCGTCAGTTACCGGTTCGCGGGCAACTACGAGAATCAGGTCCGCGCCCAGAAGACCCTGGCCGTGGTGCTGCCCCTGTCGTTGTTCGTTATCTTCCTGATTCTCTACCTGCAATTCCGGTCGCCCCTTACCACCCTTATCATCTTCCTGGGAATCGTGGTGGCATGGTCGGGCGGGTTCTGCCTGATGTGGCTCTACGGCCAATCCTGGTTCCTGGACCTCACCGTCGCGGGCATGAGCCTGCGCGATCTGTTCCAAGTCCACCCCATCATGTTGAGCGTGGCCATCTGGGTCGGGTTCCTGGCGTTGTTCGGCATCGCCACCGACGACGGCGTGGTCATGGCCACCTACCTTGAGCAACGGCTCGAGAATGACGCGCCTACCACGCGCGACCAGATTCGCGCGGCCGTGGTGGAAGCAGGCACACGACGCGTCCGGCCGTGTCTTATGACCACCGCCACCACCTTGCTTGCGTTGCTGCCGGTGTTGACGGCCACGGGACGCGGCGCGGACATCATGATCCCCATGGCGGTGCCGTCGTTCGGCGGCATGATTATCGAACTGATGACACTGTTCCTGGTGCCTGTGTTGTACTGCGCAGTGAAGGAGACGGCGCTGGCCCTGCGCGGTCCGTCGCCCACCCAACCGCGCGCGTGAAGGAGCAAAGACCATGCTTACGATACTGACCCTCACCATCGTCGGAATGGCGGAACTGGACCCGCCGGTCGTGCAGGCCGGCAACGAGGAGCTGCGCGCGTACCTTCTAGAGGCCGGCACGAACAGTCCCGCCTTGCACGCGCGGTACGAGGCATGGCGTGCGGCACTTGAGAAGGTTCCGCAGGTCACCGCACTCGACGACCCCATGCTGACCTACGGCTACTTTCTCCAGTCCGAAATCAACCGGCACAAGATAATGCTGGCGCAGAAGCTTCCGTGGTGGGGCACGCTGCGTGCCAAAGGCGAGCAGGTGGAAGCCGAAGCCGAAGCCCTGCTGGCGAAGCTGTATTCAGAACGAAATCGGGTGTTCGCGGATGTGAAGCGGGCGTATTTCGACTATGCCTTTCTGGCCCGACAGATCGAGGTCACCGAGTCCCAAGTCGAAATCCTGGCCTATGTGGAGGATCTCGTGCAGTCCAAACTCGCCCTCGGCACGGCGGGTGAGGACGAACTGCTGCGCGTGTCCATCGAGAAGGCCAAACTCGATGACCGGCTCCAGGGCCTGCGCGACATGCGTCCGGTCTTGTCGGCGCGCTTACGAGAGACGCTGGGCCGGGACGCGGGCGAGAATCTGCCATGGCCTCAGGCAGCGGAGTTGCCGCCACTGGCGCCCGAGGCCGACGATGCTCTGGCACGTGCCCGCACGGCGAACCCTGACCTGCGGGCCTTCGACCATCTCCTGGAAAGCCGCAAGAAACAGGAGGAACTGGCACGCAAGAAGGGCTGGCCCGATGTCACCTTCTCCATCGACTACGCGTCCATCAGCAAACCGCGTCAGAACCGGCCCGACCGGCCCTACCCGGCAACCCTGAACGCGATACAACGGCTACGGTCGATCCCCCTCAACGCGTCGCGACAGGCTCTCAGCGGACAGAACCCGACCCCGCCGGTGTTGGGCGCATCCAACACGCTCGTCGATGCCTACTCCATCCTTTCGGCCAACGAACCCATGACCTACTCGGATGGCGGCGAGGACAACCTTATGGTATCGGTGGCGTTCAACGTACCCATCTGGCGAGGCAAGATCCGGGCCGGCGTGCGCGAAGCGGAACACCTTCAGCAGCAAGTCGAACGCGACAAACACCGGCGCGCGCTGGCGCTGGACCAGGCGGTGCATACGGCCCTGTTCGGCATGACGGACAGTCGGCGGAGGATCGCGCTCTACCAGGACAACCTGCTGCCCCTGGCCCAACGCACCTACGAGAGTCTTCAGGGCGGGTATGCCGTCGGCGCGCCCAACGCCGCCTACATCGATCTGCTCGAAAGCATCCAGACCTTGCTCGACTTCGATCTCGAACGGCTCCGCGCCGAACGCGATCTCCACACCGCCGCCGCCGATCTTGAGCTGCTCGTCGGTGGACCCTGGGACAAGGCGGCGAAGTAGGGAGGATGAATCATCGGGGGACACCCTTTTCTGAAGAAAAGCGTTTCCCCCGAGCCCCTTCGGAAAAGACTTTCGGGGTTGGGTTGGTGGAGGCGTGGCGCCGCGGATGCGACAGACCTCCGGAGTTTGTAGTGCGGCCTTTAGGCCGTTCTTCGCTCCTATTCCAGCCCCAAGAACGCCCTGAAGGGCGCACTACGTACGAAGAGGGCACCAGGGTGGCGGCGCGCTGCTGCGCGCCCGGCTTCGGTAGGGTCGAGCTATGTCTCGACCGGTGTTCTAAGAAGCAAAGACGGTCGACACGGAGGTCGACCCTACCCCGAGCCACGTGGAGGTCAGCCATTCATGCACCGAAGACAGAAGCGACAAACGGGGACTGCCAAGCTCTTGCGTCCCATTATTGCCCTTCTTAGGGCGACAATGGGTGGCTGTCCCCCGCTTATCGCGGGCTGCGCGTGAGAGACCGAGACATTTTCAACAGCCCCCCTGCCCCTAGCTTCCTTCTGAAGGGCGCACTACGTACGAGGAGGGCACGCTTGTGCACACCTACCGCTCCATCTTCCAGAGCGACGCGGGTTCATCTTCCTCCTCGCCTTCGTCGGGCGTGGCAGGCGGCGTCTTCAACTCATACCCACCGCCGTCGCGTTCGTAGAGGTAAGGTTTCCCCGTGATGGCGTGCCGGGGCACCGCGTCGAAGGGGTCCGGCACCAGCGCGTCGAGCGACTCCGGATACGCGCCGGTGGCAGCCTTGTACGTGGCAAGCGCGACCGCGACCTTAATGGCATCCCCGTACATCAGCGCGAGGCCAATCCCCTCGTAGTCGCGCTCAAGTTCAAACGTATCCATCTCCGATGCCAAATCCCCCATCATCTCCCCGGTGTAGATGTTGGCGATGTCCCTGACACTCGGTACGGCGTCCTCTGAACCGTCTCCGAATGCCATTTCGAACCGGTTCGAAATGGCCTCAGCCTCGGCTTCATTCTCCTCCGTCGGATTCTGGAGGAGTTCGGTGAAGGCTTCCGCTTGAGCCACGGCGCGGTATAGGCGCTTCTGTTCGTCGCCCCGCATGAACGAAGGCAACGGGTTGTCCATGTCGAACTCTCGGACTACGCCAACCGCCTCTGTGTCGAGCCGGGCCACGTAGGCGTCCTTCGACGGCAAGAGCGCGACACACTGGGCGAGGGTCTCGGTGAGTAGGGTGTCGTCTTCGATGTTTCTCGGCAACCGTTCGAGCACGGCGACGGCGGAACACAACACCCCGGTGCCGTGGTAAAGATCGCTCGCGGGGTCTTCAATCATGGCCGCATGCAGCTTGCACATCCGCACACAGGTGGCGATGGCCTTGTCCGTCTCGCCCCGTTCGGCGAGCACGATGCCCCGACGGCACAGGAGCCGCCGCCCCAAGCCGAACCGGTCGTCGTAGTCCTCAATCGTGCCGGGATTCTCCAGGCTCATGGGCCACACGCCGTAGTCAATGGCGGCTTCCATCTCGTCCAGCACCTTCAACTCCAGCACGAAATCCTTGAACGACTCCAGCACTCCCTCGTTGGAATGCACGTTGGGGTCAAACCGGTCCTCCAACACCGTGAGCTTGCCCGGTTCACGGAGAGGCTTGAGGTGCTCGCGGAGGTCGTCCATGGTGTCTTCGAGCTTGTGAACAGGACACGTGAGAAAGTGAACGAGCGGATGGAGCGTTTCCTCATCGACCTCCCGCCACGCCTTGCGCATCTCGACCTGCACGTCCCAGTCCGCGGAAATCATGGCGTCCGGCGGCAACGCGGCACGGGCCGCGGCGCCCGCTTCCCGGACACGCGCGGCGTCGGCATCGGCCTGCTCCACGAGCGTCTGCGCCATCTCGCCGTACTTCGCCGCCAACTCGATGGCTTCCTCGTCCGGCGCGCCGATGCCGTGACTGTGCAGAAACCCCGTCATCAGCACCACAAACACCACCGCCGGGAGGACGCCCCCCAGGATGAACAGCAGCAGACAGCCGATCACAAGCCGTTTCGCGGGATTCTTCCCGGTTGGTTCTGTCATGGTCACGTACTCCTTCTCAATTTCTCCGACCGGCCATCATCTGGACCCCTCACCCAACCCTCTCCCGTTGGGAGAGGGCTATGCGTGCCGTTCCTCGGCTCTCTGCCATCCGGACAGGCTCTCCTGGAACAGGCCTGAGCGAATGTGTCACCCATGTGCCCGGTTCGATCTGTAAACAAGGTTACCGGTTTGCGCCCTTTCTTTCCCCTCGCCCAACGGGCTTGCCCGCCGTAGGAGGGAGAGGGTTAGGGTGAGGGGTCTTGCCCGCCGCAGGCGGGTCCTCCCGCCCTACCGCCCCATCTCCCACAGCACCGTCGGCTCGGTCGCCTCACGCGCCGCCGGCCGCAACAGCCGGTATCCGTCACCCGCCAACTCGTATATGAGCGGTTTCCCCGAAAGGGGATCAACCGGAATCACCACAAGCCGGTCGGGCACCAGTGCATCGAGTGAATCGGGGTAGGTGCCCGTAGCGGCTTCGTGCTGCCCCAAGGCGAGGACGGTTTCGAGGACGCTCTTCCTGGCAACTATGTCTGTCAGCCATCCATAGCGGGTTGCCAGAAAGGATGTGTCAGCCAAGGAGTCGAAGTCCGCTATGAATTCGCCAGTGAAAACGTCCACTACGTCCTGAGCGTTTGGCTCCGACCGCCCCGACTCATATGCCAGGCCTCTGTCGAATCGGGCAAGGATGTCTTGGTAGCGCGCTTCGTTCTCGGCGGCGGGATTCAGAATGAGGTTGGCCAAGGCATCTGCCTGATCCAGGGATCGGTAGAGTCTCGTCTTGTCGTCGCCTCTAAGGATGCCCGGTATCCTGTGCCAGTCGTGCTCGCTCGTCCCGGCGACGAAAGCCTGAATGCGCAACGAAGCCGCGTATGCGTCGGTGTCCGGAACCACGGCGAGGCACTCTGCAATGGCAGTCAGAAGTTCCCTCTCGTCTTCCGGGCGGCGTCCGATTGCCTTCAACGCCTCGAAGGCCGTGTAGAACGGAATCAGTGCATGCCCAATGGCAGTGGACGGGTCCCCAAATATATCGGCATGAAGCCTGCACATTCGCACACACGAAGCAAGAGCCCGAAGTGTATCCCCTCGTTCCGCCGAAACGACGGTCCGTCCGCGCAGTAGGCATATGGCAGTGGTGAGCCGCCCGTCGTGTCTCGCTCCGTCAGGAGTCATAGGCCATACACCGTAGTCGATGGCCTCCTCCATCTCGGCCACGATCGGCAGCTCAAGCAGAAAACCCCCGAACGATTCCAGCACTTCCTTGCCTGGACGGCTGCCAGGATCGAAGCGTTTCTCCAAGTCCGTCAAAGACCGACCACTCCGGATTGTCCTCAGACGCTTCCGAAGCTCGTACATCCCTTCGTGGTCGTCCCGCTCAAGCCAGGCTATGTGGGTCGAAAGCGTTCTGAGGACATCCTCTTCGTCCTCAGTGCACACTTTTCTCAACTCGACCTGCACATCCCAGTCCGCCGAGATGATGGCATCATCCGGCAGCGCGGCACGGGCCGCTGCACCCGTTTCGCGGACACGCTTCACTTGGGCCTCGACTTGTTCAACGAGCGCCTCCGCGGCCTCGCCGTATTTCGCCTCCAACGCGACGGCTTCCTCGTCCGGCACGCCAACGCCCTTGCTCCGCAGGAAGCCTGCTACCGCCAAAACGAAGGCCACAGCAAGGATGCCCACGCCCAACAGGGACACGAGCGAGCACGTCAGGACGCGTCGCTTCGCGGGACTCTTCGCCGTCGGTTCCGTCATTGTTGGCTACTCCTTAATCGCTCGGTCGTATTTCGTCCGGACCCCTCACCCTGCCCTCTCCCTCCTACGGCGGGCAAGCCCGTTGGGAGAGGGTAAGAGACGCGTGCGCGATGACCCGAGTCACCGGCCTGGAGTTACCTCGAATTTGCGGACACGTGGGGGCAGATTACTCCAGCCATGAATTGAGCTTCAAAGTTCAGTGGTGTCTGGTAGCCAATGGCGCTATGCAAACGTCGTCGGTTGTAGAAGGTTTCGATGTAGTCGAAGATAGCAAGACGAGCATCTTCGGTGGTCTCGTAGGGGCGAGTGATTCGCAGTTCGGCCTTGAGTGTAGCCCAGAAGGATTCCATGGTGGCGTTGTCGTAGCAGTTGCCGGTTCGTCCCATGCTTGCCATAGCCTGATGCGCCAACAGATGCTTGCGAAATGTGGCGCTGGCATATTGGCAACCGCGGTCCGAATGGACGATGAGCCCCGCGCCCGGCTTGTGACGGAACACGGCTTGGAGGAAGGCCTTCACGACCAGGTCGGACTTCAGCGAGTCCTGGAGCGCCCAGCCTTTCACGACGCGTGTCCCCAAGTCCATGAAGGCCGCCAGATACATCCATCGCTCACGCGTCGGGATGTAGGTGATGTCCGAGACCCACACCTGGTTCGGCCCCGTCACCTCTACGCCATCGCGTAGTCGATTGGGAGCAATGGGGTCGTCGTGCCGGCTGTCCGTCGTCTTGGGCCGAAAACGGCCTTTCTGAACGCCCTTGAGCCCTCTTGCCCGCATGATGCGCGCAACGCGGCCTCGACTGCACCGGATGCCCTGGTCGGCCAGTTCCTTGGCGATACGAGGGCACCCATAGTTGCTCCGGCTCTGTTCGTGGATCTTCTCAATGCGCTTGCCGAGTTCGGCATTGGCCCTCGCCCGGTGGCCACGGCCGCCCTTGCGCCACGCATAGTACCCGCTACGCGACACCTCGAATGCCTCGCACAACTCGCTCGTCTCGAAGTCAGTCGCCAGTTCTCCGATCATGGCATATTTCCCGGCGACTGTTCGGAGAGTATGCCCAACGCTTTTTTTAGGATCTCCCGCTGCCGCTTGAGTTTCTCATTGTCTTTGCGCAGCCGCCGCACCTCTTCGGACATCTCGCGGGGCGTCGGCCCCCTCGGGGCCCCTTGGGGTGAATCCTCCAACCCGTGGAGGTATCGGTCCCGCCACCCCCGCAACGTCGTCGGGCATACCCCTAATTCACGAGCCAGCGGCTTCAGGTCATGGCCTCCGCTCAGAAGCAGTTCAACTGCATTCCGCTTGAATTCCTCGTCATATCTTCTGCGTGACACGTTCAGGTCTCCTTTCCTACATTCTAATGACCCTTACGTGTCCGTCAAAACGAGGCAACCCCA
>JAAEQP010000166.1 GCA_024231375.1 bacterium
CGTGAGGCGGCCCGGCGCGCCAGTTGCCAAAACAACCTGAAACAGATGGGACTCGTGTTTAAGATGTATGCCAACGAGTCCAAAGGCGAGAAGTTCCCCCCTCTGGATGTAGCCCCGGCCGGGTATGGTCTGGCGGAAGAGGGCATGCCCCGGTTGCTGGCCCCGCGCTGGAATTCCGTCTACCCTGAGTACCTGACGGACTGGAAGGTTGGTGTGTGCCCGTCGGACAGCGAGGCTGGCACCGTGCTCGACGAACTGCATGCGGCCCAGTCCGGCCAGAGTATGGTGTTGACGCCAGCCGACTACTCACGGCTCACCGCGGACGTCACCGTAGCCAGCGTCAGCGACTACCTGAACGTGAAAGGCGCCCACTGGTCCTACCTGTATTGGGGCCACGCCGTGCTGGACAACTACGAGTTGTACGCCGCCGCAGACTATGTTGTGTCGCATAAAGGCGGCGGTCTGAGCCAGTGGAACGAAACCCATACCGACTCCGACTGGGACGTCGGCACGGGGCAAGGCAACGGTGGCGGCGATATGCTGTACCGCATCCGCGAAGGCATCGAGCGGTTCTTTGTCTCAGACATCAACAACCCCGCGGCCACAGCGCAGTCGCAGAGTTCCATCCCCATCATGTTGGACGTGATCTCAGGCGCGAAACCGGCTACCGCGGGCACCTGCAACCACATTCCGGGAGGAAGCAACGTGCTCTACATGGATGGGCACGTCTCGTTCCTTCGCTACCCCAATCGCCATCCGGTGTCCCCGATCTTTGCCGACATGATTGGGCAAGGCCAGGAGAACGACTACCTGGATTGGTGACGGAACGTGGAATGCCCCAAGGCGCGCGACCGGCGGGTTGTGGGACCGGCACCCCCGCCGGTCATCTTCGCGCACCCTCCCCGTTCCCATACTCTCAAGGGGGTCACGCAACGCTGACGCAGCGACGAGGTAGGGCTCCGCGTGATCGCCACGCTTCATGGGCTCCCCGTCGTGGCGTGGTCTCTGACCGCGCCACTCTCAGGACCGCAGGTCTCCAATTGTAGGGCGCGTCGAGGACGGCCCTTGGGCTGCGCGGGCATACGCACCATTCCTGCTCCGGCCCCTACGCCCCCACGGTCGCCAGCCACCCCACGAACTTGATCATGAACCACACCATGAACCAGAAGAAGGCGAATCCACCCATCCCCACCCACGTCGGCATGGGGATCTCCAGGTCCGGCAGGTTGATCAGCTTGCGCGGCGCAGGCGGCACGACGCCCTCCGGCAACGTGAACGGCTCCAGATGCGGCTCATCCCGTCCCACCGGCGTCCGCAGACAACCGTAGAACCGGTCGAGTTTCTCTTTCGCGACCCGAGGCGTAAACAGGCTTACGACGATGCATGACGTGAACGCCGCCGTGAGATAGAAGGCCATCTGCCAGCACACCCGGAACTCGCCCGCCCATATCATCCATTCCGGCAGATTCGCGACCGCCCACGTGTCGAACCATGCCATTTCAGTGATGATGAACACAGCAAACGCCGTCAGCGTACTCGCCCACACCGCATGCGGGGTGGCGCGACGCCAGAACAGACCCACCCAGAAGCCCGCGCCCATCATGGCGCTCACCTTCCAGAACATCTCCAAACCGCTCGGGACGCTCTTTACTGTGAACGCGAAGAGCAGGCTGCCCGCCACGAGTACGACCGACACTATCCGGCCCACCAGCACGTAATGGGTGTCGGGTTTCCCGGGCACGATGTACCGTCGGTACAGATTCTGGGTGAAGATGCCCGACGACGATACCATGAACGCGTCGCACGAGGACATGACCGACGCGAGCAGCGAGGCCAGAAACACGCCGATGAGTCCGTTCGCGACCTTGGGCAGCAGTTCGTTGGCCATCATGCCGTAGACAAGATCTTCGTCCCCGGCGGGCAGGTTCTTGTACATGACGACGGCGCACAGACCGGTCAGCATCCAGGCTACCGTGCAGACGCGTTTCAGGAGGTTGCCCGCGGCGAATCCAACACGGCCGTCCATCTCGTCGCGGCCACCAGCGCAAACGCCCATGATGTGCGGCTGCGTCACAATGCCCACCAGGGCGTTGACGGCGAAGAAGATGATGTGGACCGTGGTGATTTCGCCCTTGCTGGCGATGCTGAACATGTCGGGGTCCGTGATCTGGGCGTGAAGCCCTTCGAAACCGCCCACCGCACCCAGCGCAAAGGGCAACAGCATGAACGACAGCAGTATCGTCAGGATGCCCTGGATGAAGTCGGTTACGATGGCGGCCGCCAATCCGCCGGCCACGCCGTAGATCACGAACAGCACCGTCATGACCACGATGGCGAAATACCGGTTGATGGCCCCGCCCGAGATGGCCTCGATCACGGCACCGGACGCGAGCAGCATAACGCCTATGTTCACGATGAGCTGCATTGGACCCACGATGGCGTACAGGGCGTCCGTGTATCCGCCGTAGCGGTGTTCGAAGAAATCACCCGTCGTGAGGGCACGCATGCGCCTGAACACGGGCGCAATGAGCCAGTAGAACGGCGTTGCAAAAAGCCACAGAAACTGGTACCAGATGCCCGACAACCCGTTGGTGTACGTCTTGCTGGCGACGGTTACGGCCTGGTTCCCGTTCGTGCCTGCCCCGAAGGAGAAGAAGATCATAAACATCTTGCCGAACTTGCGGCCGCCGATGAAGAAGTCGGCTGTGTCCTTGACCTTGCGCGCGGTCCATACACCGATGACGGTGATGCCGATGAGGTACACGCTCAGCGTGAGCCAGTCCAAAACGTGGACGCCGTAGAATTTCATGCAGAAGTATCCTTGTGAGAACGGTGGATTGCCGGAACGTCATTCGCCCCAGTGGAGTATGGTACGGAAGGGCCGCCCACGGGTCAAACGCGGTTCGGGGACATGTACCAAGACGCCGTCCGCGGCGCGACTACGTGTCCCCGTACAAGGAGCCCCCGCCCCCTACTCCGCCGCGTCTACGGCGTTGATGAACTCGCGCAACGTGTTCACAAACTTGCGTCGTGCGGGGCAGGTGACGTGGGTGGCGCGGTTGATCACGATCACCTCCGTGCCGGGCATGGCTTCGGCGAGTTGGTCTGCAAAGGGTTTGAGCGAGTCCTTTCCGCCCACGATGGCGACGGCAGGTACGGTGCAGTCGCGCAGGACCCGCTCGTCCACCAGAAATTCGTCCATCCGGCGAACGATACGGGCCATGGCCTTCTCGTCGTTGAGCGAGCGCACCGCCGTGTTCACCATGAGATGTTCCAGGGCGTTCGCCTTTCCGTCAGAAGCCAACCGGTCTGTCAGTGGCCCCAGTCCATCGCCTGCCTCAAGCGAGTCGGCCACGGTCGCCATGAAGACCTGCTCTTCCTCGCGCGCGCTGGTCCACCCCGACCCGCAGGCCGCCAGGGACAGCATTCGGTCCGGATGCAGCTCCAGCATCTTCACCGCGGTGAACCCGCCCAGCGAGTAGCCCACGATGTGGGCCTTCTCGATGCCGAGGTGATCCATGAGACGCGCGATGTCTTCTGCCATCTCGAGACCGTAGGCGTCGGGCGACTCCGGCTTCCCACTCTTGCCTAGCCCTCGGCAGTCGTAGGCCACGACCCGGTGATTCTTGGCAAGCTCGTCGACCACGCCGGTGACCGCCCAGTTGAGCGACGCGTTGGCGCCGAGTCCGTGTGCGAGGATGACGGGTGTCCCCGTGCCGCGTTCGAAGTAGTGGATTTGCACATCGGCCGAGTCAAAGTACTGGCCGTTCACGTCGAGGTCGCGGAAGGTTTGGCATCCCGTGAACAAGGCAGCGAGAATCGCTGTCAGCGCCAACCTTGAGCCAAGTCTGACCGGGCCTGTCATTTGGTCGTCCTCTCAACCGTTGCTGAATTCCACGGCGCTACGATGGTTTCGCTCGACCCGTCCGCCAGGGTGAGGGACACGCGCACCGCCTCGTCCGTGGCTTTGTCGATGGAGGCTTCCTTCAGCGGACTCACGGGTCCCCGTGCAGGCACAATGACCCACGCGAATGCCGTGGGTCCCTCGATCAAGGCCGAGAACACCGCACACGGACTGGGCTCTTTCTCGTTGTACACGCGGCTCCACCAACCCTGTATTCGGGGTTCTTCAGCGCCGTTCACGATGGAAACGTCCCAATCCAGCGTACCAGCGGGCGTAATCCGCACGTTGCCCTTCTCCGGGTCGATGGACGCGACAGTGCCGTCCGCAGCCTCCACGGTGCAGTCGGGATGGAAGTGCCACAGGGCCTTGACGGTGCGGGGCCGGTCCGTGTCAATGCGGTCGACGACCAGCCAGTACCGATTCTTGACGTAGGTAACGGATCGGGAATGCACCGCGCGACCCTCCACGTCCCTGAACCCGCCGTCGAATGTGCCGCGTGCGAAGTCCACGTCCGGTGTCAACGCGTAGTTGCCATCCATGGGCGCTTCCGCGATCCGCTGGTACTTGCCCTGCTCCTTGCCGTCGATGAGGACGACGTTGTGGCTGCTCGATCCCTTGAAGTAGTGCATCCAACGGTCGCCTGCGTACGTATACCGCCCCGAATCGACCAGAATGTCGCGGCCGAACGCGGCAACGCTCAGGTGCAGCTTGTCATAATGCCAATGACCCGATCCCAAGGGTCCTACGTCGAAGAAGGCCCAGTGGGCGTCCGTGTCCCATCCATTACGCATGACGACCTGCCCGGCCCACGGAAACACTACGGACGGACCTAATTCGGGTTCCGTACCTTCAGCACCGTTGGTGGCGATATACCGCCAATCCTCACGCTTGAACCGATCTACTTGGGCGAGCACTCCGGGACGGGTGTGGTCGAGGTCGGAGTCGTTGTTGAGTGGCCCGTAACCGGAGGGACGCATGGCGTAGGCCAGGTAGTTGTTCATGCGCTCGACGCCCTCGAAGAAATCCGCGGGCACGCTGCGGCCAGTTTCCTCGGCCATCTGCGCAAATCGGTTGAAACAGGACAGGGCCACGCGATGGTAATGGGAGGTGAGTTCCGTCTGAACGCCGTCCGGATACACTTGATCCGACATCTCCGGCAGGAGCCGGTCGAAGGCATAGGTGTACCAGGCGTCGGCTTCGCGGAACTCCGGCCATGTCACGGCGGCCTTGGCGAGGCCATTCAGTTCCATCGTAATCCAGTTGCTGCCACCCGCGTGGAAGTTCCGTCCGTAGTGGGCATGGTCAGGCACGCTCGACAGCATCAGGATGCGCGTGACGGGCCGGAACTCCTCCACGTCCTCCAATCCGTAGAACAGACGGGGCCAATGCCCGCCGATGCGCATGTACGTTTCGAGCCCGCGCCATTGGGGCGTGTTGTTCGCCACGCCGGGATAGGGGTTGGCCAACACCCAGTCGCATAGCAACCGATCAAGCTCGCGAATATACACCGGATTGCCGGTATTGGTGTAGGCGGCGAAGAGCGTGGCCGTCCAGGGGTGGCGGTTCAATCCCCAGCCCCATTCGCGGTCGCCGTCGGGTCCGTTGTACGTCCAGTCCAATCCGCCGTCGTCTCGCAGTGGCACCTTCGCAGAGATGGTGTAGTTGGTGTAGATCCCGTCCAGAATCTCGTCGGCCGCGGCGTCACGCCCCTTGCCTGCGGGCACGGGGGGCTTGCGCCGATCTGCCCCGGCAGGCGCCGTTCGGTAGTAGGCGAGCAACGCGCGACACGCGGCCGGCCAATCCTGCCCGGCCGCGGCCTCCTTGACGTCCTCCAGACCGGCCCGTTCCAGATCCAGGGCCGCGAACAAGCGTTCGATACGTTCCGTGTGATCCGCGCACAGGTCTTCGATGGTCATGGTTTCGCCGGCTGATGCGAACATCCAGGCGCTGGCGGTCAATGCGAGGGTGGAAACGAGCATGAGAGTCCTCCGTGGTCCGAATTGAGCCACAACCGTATCAGGTGACGGCAACGTGGTTCCAGCGGAGCAAAAAGGGGGACTGAGAGCGGCCGCCGAAGACGTCACATCCGCACAAGAACAGAAGCGACAAACGGGGACTGCCAAGCTCTTGCAACAGCCCCACAGTGGGACCGTTGAAGCAGTCCCGGAGTGCCGAGGACTGCCAACCAAACACGAACACACACCAACCACGTCATCCCGAGCGAAGTCGAGGGATCTCTCATCGGCGAGCGCCTACCTACAAGAGA
>JAAEQP010000167.1 GCA_024231375.1 bacterium
GGTTGTTCCCCAGCGGAAGAACGCTCACGTTCACTCGGACAATAGTGTCGCCGGCAGTGTTTCCTTCAACGATACGGCCATCCGACGCAGTGACGGTGCCGCCATGAAGAAGAAGGTCGTCCCAGAAGCTCTGAAACAGCTGGACATCGAACGCGGCAGACGTCGACGCGGCAGTGTGGTACAGCGTAACCGTGTACAAGACGTGGTCGCCAGCATCGCCGCTCGTCGTGTTCACCTCCATCAGGTGCTGCAGATGCGGCTCAACAATGTCAGTGTCAACGGTCTGCGTGTACTTGCCAAGCTGCCACTCAAGCGTCGCTTCAGTCGTCGCGCTGCTGCTGTCGGCATTCACGGCGGTGTCCTCGGCCCGCGCAATCACCTCCACACGGATGCGGTCCCCGTCGTCAACAAGGTTGTTCGGGTGCGCCACGACGTCTCCAAAGTTGAAGATAACAGTGTCAGCGATCCCGTCAAACAGCTGCGCGTCCTCGTGCTCGCCAGAGTCATCCTCGGCAAGGTATGTCGTCACGAGCTTGTGCCCAACGTGAAGCACGCGGCTGCTCACGATACCAAGAACCTGCGCCACGGAAGGAAGGCGCACAGTGATGTTCGTCGCCGTCGTGCCCTCCCGAAGTGTCGCCTCCGCAACAAACGAAACGTGCTCCCCAACCGCAAGGTCGGTCGCTCCAGTGTGCTGGCCGGAAGCAGTCTCACCGACGTTGGTCGCAGTAAGCTGCAGCCCAAAGGCCTCCGTCGTCGGGATGTAGATGATCGGCGCATCCGCGGTCGTGATACGCGTCCGCCCTTCGGTGCCAGGCACGCTCCACCACGCCAGAGACGAGTTCGAAAGAACTGTCGTGTCGGGGCGCACGGCCGTCGTCAGCTCGGCAACAAAGGTCACAGTCAGGTTGTTCCCCAGCGGAAGAACGCTCACGTTCACTCGGACAACAGTGTCGCCGGCAGTGTTCCCTTCATCTATTCGGCCATCCGACGCAGTGACGGTGCCGCCATGAAGAAGAAGATCGTCCCAGAAGCTCTGGAACAGCTGGACATCGAACGCGGCAGATGTCGACGCGGCAGTGTGGTACAGCGTAACCGTGTACAAGACGTGGTCGCCAGCATCGCCGCTCGTCATGTTCACCTCAATCAGGTGCTGCA
>JAAEQP010000168.1 GCA_024231375.1 bacterium
ACACCTTCCCGAGCATCGCGATAGCCGCGAACACCGTACAGGGACAGATGTTTGACCTGTCCGACACCATCATCACCCTGGCCGCTACGGTTGGGGATCCCGATGGCGATCCGATCGTTTCCACCCTGTGGACCGAGTCCTGCGCTGCGGTTCTCGCCAGCGATCCCACATCCTTGAACGCGGTTCTGATACCGGTGATGTTCGAAGTGTGCACGGTTACTCAGACAACCTGCGACAGCCGCGGTTGTAACCAGGCCGAGACCACCTTTGACATCAACTGCACCACCCTGGGCAGCACCATGGATCCGAGCGCACCTGGCGCCATTCCAATCAACGACTGCTTCCTGAACAAGATGTGCGATCCCGCCGATCCACTCGCCCCCAACTTCCCAGGCGACTGTATTGCCAATAGTTGGGAATGCGGAACGGGCATGAACGCCTGTAACGAATCCGTAGTCTGCGGCGTGTGCGACGCTCCTCCGATTCCTGATGTCAACAACGGTTACGAGTGTAACCCGGGCACCCAAATGTGCGACGAGTGCGCCTATGACCTGGCCGCGGCCTGCGCCGGCCAGGAATGCGGTGACACCTCTGTCACGGACGACTGCGGCAATGTGCTGACGGTTACCTGCCCGAACACCTGTGTCGCTCCGTACAACTGCGTGGTAGACACCTGCGTAACCACCGTGATCTGGACGGGTCCGGCGACGCAAATGGGCTCCACCGCCTGTCTTGACATGCTGATGGGCGACGGTTGGAATGCGGTCGACGCTCAAGCCTTCCAACTCGAACTGTCGAGTGAAGACACCACCGTGACGGTCACCGAAGCCGCCGACCAATCCGGCGCCTGCATCACGGTTGATCCTCAGGACAAGCGCTGCGCTTCCAACGAGTTCCTCCCTGGTCTCGGCGGTTGCCCAGCCATGGCAGGGGCAAGGCCATTCTACATGTACGTAGCGGCCTTCTTCCCGGAC
>JAAEQP010000169.1 GCA_024231375.1 bacterium
GAAGGCGCGTTGGCCGACCTGGCGGGCGCGTGGCTTTCGGTGAAGGAAGGCGTCCCCGTCAACCTGGTTACGAATCCGGGGTTCGAGGACAGCGCGACGAACACAGCGCAACCCGAGGGTGATTGGGAAACCGAGGACGCGCCGACCGGCTGGTCCACGTGGCACACTGCGTCCGACGATACGCGTTTCTATCTGGCGGGTGGGAAAGGCGTGGACGACTCGGTCGCCGCAGGCATCGAAGCCGCCGATTCCGCGTGCTACTTGCAGAGCATCGAGGTCGAGCCCGGCCAACGTTACATGTGCAGCGTCCGTGCGCGCCGCTGGCACGCGGGTATGGACGCGGTCGGACGCCTGGCGGTGCGTTGGCGCACGGCGGACGGCTCATGGCATTCCAGGAGAGATCTCGAGCCGAGCACCACGTTGCAGGGTTCCGATTCGCAATGGCAACCGATGGCGCTTATCGCCGAAGTGCCCGAGGGCGCGACGACTCTGGTGCTCATGCTGAGTGCGCTGTACCTTGACGAGGAGTCGGCGGTTCTGTTCGACAATGCGGCCGTGTACCGGTTGCCGGACGGGAAGTAGAGGCAAGAGCAGGTCCAGGAAGATCTTAACGCAGAGACGCAGAGGACGCTGAGGAACGCGGAGAACCAGGATTGGTGCGTGCTCGTCGCGGCCGGGGCCGCTCCTCGACACACCCTACAAAAACTCCTCTGCGTTGCTCTGCGCCCTTTGCGACTCTGCGTTCAATCCTATCCGGGTTCCCACCCAGACCACCCGGCTACTCGCCGTAGAACCATGCTGCCGGGATGCGGCGGAACACGAGCGAGATCCCGCCCGTGTAGGTGAAGTAGGTCGTGTACGCGACGTTGTCGAGCCACGTGACGGCGGGATAGGCCCAGGCGTCGTGGGTGCCTTCTTCGATGTTGCGATGCAGGGTCCAGGTTTCGCCTTCGTCCTTGGAGATGGCCGCGGTCAAGGGGGTACGGTTGGTGTTGTTGGCACCGGTGCTGGTGATATTCATGTTCCAGATAGCCAGCAGGTCGCCGGTAGTGGGCACGCGACTGATGGACACCGGGGCGGCGGTGCCCGTCAACGGCGTGGGGACCGCTTCGGTCCACGTTTCGCCGCCGTCGCTGGAAAGGCTCTTGAACTGGCTGCCCAGCCCGGTCCGCATGAGCATCATGACGCGGCCGTCTTTCAGTTCGATGCAGGAGGGCTCGTAGCACGGACCGTCGGCGGGCTTGATTCGGCCGCCGTCGTGCCATGTGGCACCCTCATCGTCCGAGATGCAGCAGTAGGCGTCGCCATCTTCCCACGATTCGAGCAAGATGCGGCCCGATTTCAGCCGGATACAGCGGCCGTTGGTCAGGCCCGTGTACTTGCCTGCCGGGCTGAGCTGCTTGGCCTCGCCCCACGTCGCACCCTCGTCGGACGAGGTGCGCATCATGATTCGGCAATCGGTGCTCTCCGAGTTCTTCTGGCAGTAAAGAAGGGCGACATCGCCGTTCTTCAACTCAATGAAATTCACTTCCATGACGTTGCAGCCGCCGTCGTTCTCGACCAGAGTGAACTTGTCCGTCCACGTCTCGCCGTTGTCCTTCGACAGGAGGCCCGAAATCCGCGCGGGACCGTGGTCCGCGCCGGACCCTTCATAGAATTCGGTCCATGCCAGCAACAGGGTCCCGTCGTCACGGCGCAGGATGTCCGCCTCGCTGTTGCGCGGGTTGTTGGGTCCGACGGGCACGGCGACCGTGCGGAACGGCCCAGCGGCCTCCGCGCCAGAGAATGCAGCCGCGTTTGCGGCGACGATACCGATCAGGAATCCGGTCATGAGAAATCCCCCTGTAATTGCCTATTCGCGATACGCTCTATCGAAGAGTCCCGGGTCGTGGGGCGCGCGCCGGTTCGGGCACTCGCTCCTGGGACACAACTGGCAGTTCTGGAACCCCTTCTCGGTCTGGAACCAGATTCCGGACACCGACTTCACCGGGGCCATCAGACAGCTTTCGGTGAGCCGTACGCCGATGAGTTTCGACACGTCTCCGAACAGTCTAAACAGATTGTGTTGCTCGGACAATGGCCAATCGGCCAATGACCCCGGGTTCATGCTGGACCGCTTCCCCGTTTGGAACCGGTCGTCCAGATGATCGCCCAAGGCCGCGATGGCGCATCCGAGCGCCTGCTCCTTGATAGCGTCCATCCAGAACTGTTGGAGCGGGTCAGGCGCGGCCAGCGACCAAGCCTCGAGTTCTTCCCCGCATGTGGCCACGTAAGGAAATGCGCGGTTCAGGCCGTCCAGATTCACGGCCAACACCCGGCTGGTGAAGCAGATGCCGTCGATGGTGACCGAGTCATCGGCCCGATCATCGAGGCCCACGAGCCGGTACACGCCCTTGGGTCGCGCCACCGATTCCGCTTCGCGCGCCACACGGACCAAGTCGTCCACGAACGGCGCGTCGTCGGCCATATGGAGCGTGCGAAGGAGCGCGGGCAGGTCCACGCGGAACGGAACGGGGTCAAGTACGGTGAGATCAGGCTGATTCGTCATGGGCGTATGGTATCGGAGTCCCGGAACTGTCGCAACCGTGTGCCCGCTCCAGCTCTGTGCTCCCCAGCTCTGGAAATCGGACTCAATGCGGGGAGGTTGAAGACCCGCCTGCGGCGGGCAAGCCCCTCACCCCAC
>JAAEQP010000170.1 GCA_024231375.1 bacterium
CACCTCCACACGCTTGTTCGGCAGCGTAATCTGCCCACGATACGACCACCGATGTTCAGACTCCAATGCAATCGGCTCAAAACGACGCGTCGAACCACTACCATCACCACCCCACCGGTCCAACGCGTACACCTTCAGCAATTGCAGGAACGATTCCAGCCCCAACGATCCCGGCCACACCGGATCCTGATAGAAATGCGCCTTGAAGAACCACGCATCCGGATCAACCGTCGCAGACCCCCGAACATACCCCAATCCGTGCGGACCGCCGTCACCGTCCAGCACTTCAATCTCGTCAACCATCTGCAACGCACGCGCCGGCATCGCAGCACACGGCTCCACACGACCCCCGCGGTCGTCGGGCGTAAACGGCGCGATCTCATCCAACATAAACCGTCGCCCGAATGCCGGCGCCTGCTCCGTAGGCACGTATACCCGCGCCCGAGCGTCCCGAATCCCGACTTGCTTGGCGAGCGCCTCCGCAGAGAAAAACCCGAACGCCGTCTCACCCCCATAGACCATCCGGCCTTCGCGAAGGATCTGGAAGTCGAACTTCTCGATGATCATCCCCCCCGCCTCGGACACGTGCGTCATCCGGACACGCGTGCGCAACGTTCCCGCGTCCGGAAACACCTCCTCGTGCAACACGGCCCGGCCGTCCAGATTGCGGAACGACATATCCGTCTCACTCCGCAGCGCCGATCCCAGATAAGCCGCCAGCCACCCACACGGCTGCAATCCAACCTCGAGCAGCACACAAAACGGCATCG
>JAAEQP010000171.1 GCA_024231375.1 bacterium
ACGAAGATCGGCGACATGATCGCGGACTTCGCCGCGAAGGTATAGACTGGGTTCGTTTGGCATTACTCGGGGGATTCGTTTCCGCCAGCGGCGGACGGATCCCCCGATGCCCTGTACAGGGGCTTCGGTTTCTCCGTTGAGTCAACAGATAACGCCCGCCGGATGCGCCGGGAGACAAGCAGGCTCACTATGACACGCACATACACGATTGCATTGCTGGAAGGTGACGGCATCGGCCCCGAACTCATGGTCGAAGCCGTCAAGATCCTGGAGGCCGTCGGCGCTTCCAGCGGAGTTACGTTCGATATGGTTCCCGCGCCCTTTGGCGGGAAAGCCTATTTCGATCATGGACACGCCTTTCCCCAGCAGACCATCGCGGCGTGCGACAAAGCCGACGCCATCCTGAAGGGCCCGATCGGTCTCGGCCACGAGGAATCCCTCAGGATTCCGGTCGACCAGCAGCCCGAACGTAGCGCCCTTCTGCCGCTGAGAAAGCGATACAACACGTTTGCCAACTTCCGGCCGGTCTACTTGCCGCCGGAACTGGCGGCCTTCTCCCCCCTGAAACCCGAGATCATCAAGGATGGAATCGACATCATGATGATCAGGGAACTGGTGGGTGGCTTGTACTTCGGCGTGAAGGAAGAGGGGCGCGACGAGCAGGGCCTTCGATACGTCAAGGAGACGCTTGAGTACAACGAAGAAGAGATCCGCCAGATCCTGCGCGTGGCCTTCAAGGAATCTCAGGCACGCAAAAAGGTCCTCCACAACGTTCACAAGAGCAATGTGCTCATGTCGAGCGTGCTCTGGAACGAGATGCTGGAAGAGGTTGCGGTGGAGTTTCCGGATGTGAGCGTGACGCATGTGATCGTTGATGCGGCGGCTACGGCCCTGGTGCTCAACCCCTGCCAATTCGACGTCATCGTGATGGAGAACATGTTTGGCGATATCCTCAGCGATCTCGCTGGCGGCATCGTCGGCTCCCTGGGCCTCATGCCTTCCGCGTGCATCGGCCCCGAGAAGGCGTACTACGAGCCGTCGCACGGATCGGCCCCGGACATCGCGGGCCAAGGCATCGCCAATCCCTACTCCATGATTGGTTCGGTCGCCCTGATGCTGGAGAAGAGCTTCGGCATGCCGGACGAAGCGCGCCGCATCTGGGACGCCATGCGTCAGGTGTTCGGCGACGGATTCACGACCCCCGACCTGGGCGCCCCCGACGACAAACGTACCGTCATCCGCACGAGCGAGTTCGGAGACCGCGTAGCCGCTGCATTCTCCGGCTAACGGGCACAAGACATGGCATCTCCCCCCAAATGGGCTGCGATCGCGTCGCTGCTGACGGCGATGGTCTCCTGGGCGCTTGCGCCGGTATTCATCCGGTACTTGAGCGACGCCTACGACCCCTACACGCAAGCCTTCGCACGCTATCTCAGCGCCACCATCGCCTTGCTTGCGGTGTGTCTCGTGTGGTTCCGCCCGCAACTGCGCGCGCTGTTCCGAAACTCGTGGCCCCTGCTTGGTGTGGCCGCCCTGAACGCGTTCCAGCAGTGCCTGTGGACGGCGGGCACCTACGGTTCCACGGCCACGATGGCACAGCTCATCGCCACATCGAATGTCGTTCTCGTCATCGTTTTCAGCTACTTTCTGTTCCATGAAGAGCGCCGCGTCATCAAGAGCCCTGTCTATCTGGCCGGGACACTGCTCAGCCTGGCGGGCGTAGCGGCCGTGCTCGCGAAGGAGCCGGGGTCGCTGAAGCCGGTGATTGACACGTCCGCGGTGTTGCTTCTCATGACGTCGGTGTGCTGGGCGGTCTACAAAGTGTGGTCGAAGCATCTGGTCATGGGCATGCACCCATTGCCGATGTTCGCGATCATCTCGGCCTACACCACGGTCTTTCTAGGCGTCATTTCCTTCGTGCTGGGAGACCCGGGATCGATCCTCGCGGCGGGTCCGCGCATCAGCCTGGTCACCTTCGTGTCGGGTCTGCTTCCCATCGCCGCGGCGCACACGGCCTTCAATCATGCTCAGAAACACTTGGGCGCAGCCTTCAGCAGCAGCTGCAATCTGGTCGTCCCTCTTCTCACGTTCGTGTTCGGTATGTTGATTCTTGGCAACGAATACCTCAATCTCCAGCAATGGATAGGCGCGAGCGCCTTGATATCCGGGGTCGCCATGGTAACTTGGGCGCACCAACGATACGCCCGGCTTGCCCGCGCCACGGCGTCAGGGAATAGCGGAGGCCAGGATTGATGACGCTCAAGGAACTCAACCGTAAGATCTTCCGCCGGGAGCCCGTGGACCGCGTGCTCTGGCAGCCACGCATCGAGCACTGGTACAACGTGAATCGTACCGAGGGCACGCTTCCCGAGCGATACCGATCCATGACCTTGCTGGAGGTGTTCGACGACTTGGGCTGCTCGGTGCGCCCGTACAACCCGTTCAACTCGTGTCTCGAGATCAGGAACGACGAGCGGGTCACCACGGAATCGCGGGAGGAAGGCGTCAGAACCGTCGCAACGACCCACACGCCCGTGGGCGACCTGGTGGAGATTCACCAACGCACTTCGTTGGCGCGGCATCCCCTGAAGTATCGGGTCGTCACGCCGGAGGACATGAAGGTTCAGGAGTGGATTCTCCGGCATCAGCGGGTGTCGTACAATCTGGACCGCTACGCGGAGTGCTGCGAAACCATCGGCGATCGCGCTGCGCCAAGCATGTACATCCCCCGCATCAATGTCATGCGGATTGTCATCGATTTCATGGGGTTCGAGAACGGGTTGACCGCCCAATTCGAACACGCCGCCGCGTTTGAGTCACTGGTCCAGACGATCAACGAAACGGACGACGCCATCGTCGATGCCGTGTGTGCTAGCCCGGTCGAGATCGTGAACTTCGGCGACAATGTCCACCAGGCGTTGTGCCCGCCGCCCGTGTTCGAACGGTGGGTACAGCCCGAATACCTCCGGCGCAACGAACGTCTTCGCGCTGCGGGTAAGAGCACGTATCCGCATTGGGACGGCGACTGCGGCCTCCTGCTGCCCTACGCCCAGGACTGCGGCTTCGACGGGTACGAGGCCATCACGCCGGTTCCGCAGGGGGACGTGACGTTGGAGCAGGTGCGGGATGCCTTGGGCGAGGACCAGATTCTTGTGGACGGAATCCCCTGCACCGACTTCCTGCCGGGTGAGCCCATTGAGAGTCTCATCACCAACACGCGAAAATGCATCGAGTACTTCCATCCCCGCTTGGTACTGGGGATATCGGACGAAATTTCACCTGTGGGAGACATTGAACGGGTCAGGCGGGTGTCTGAACTGTGCGCGGAGTACGCCAAATAGTCGATTTTCGGGCCGATCCAGCCGCCCTTGGCCTCGTAGGCCGTGGCGCACTCAAAGCCCGGCCGCAATTTGATTTAGAACCTGTTTCTTTGCTACCCTATCGTGTGCGTTGTGTTCGGAGGCTGTGTGCCATGGATAATCTCAGAATACCCCTTGCCCGGATCCCGGAAGAGGGGCTGGAAATGTGCGTGGCGGCTCCAGCTGAAGAACTCGGCGGCGAGCACGCACAGGAACTCCGCACGGGACCCGTGACAATCACGGGGACGGTGACAGAATCGGATCAGGGCTTTGTGTTCCTGGGCACCGTCAGCGGGGCCTTCGTCAGGGCTTGTGACCGATGCCTGACGGAAGTGGAATTGCCGTATGTGGCGGACGCGTGCTGGACCTTTGCGGAAGGCGTTTCGGACGATCCGTTTGACAGTTCTGAAGAACTGGAGCAGGAAGGGCTGTATCCCTGCGATGGCGTGGCGGTTGATTTGGCCGTCCCGGCATGGGAAGAGGTCGTACTTGCCTATCCTGCACGGTTCGTGTGTGATGACCGCCCCGATCTTTGTGGCGAATGCGACGGGGCACAAGGCGACCGGTCGTTCGGGGGAACCGACACCCCCGAGACTGAAGATCAAGCGTTAGGAAACAAGGGCTTCGCGGGACTTGCGGACATGTTCCCGGACCTGAAGCCTGGTGATTCGGAGGAATAGACAGTGCCAGTACCAAAGCGTAGAACGGGCAAGACCCGCAAGAACACGCGGCGTTCGCATCACGCGCTGAGCGCGACCAACCTGGTTGAATGCCAGAGCTGCGGTGAACGGATTCGTCCGCACCGCGTTTGCCCCAAATGCGGGCACTACAAGGATCGCCTCGTCGTTAATCTGGAGTCCGAATAGCCGGTTGACCATACCGGCCCGAGGGGGGCTTAGCGATGCGAATCGCCCTCGACGCCATGGGCTCCGACAAGGCTCCCGCGCCCGAAATCGCCGGTGCCGTACAGGCGGCCCGCGCCAACCCTGAACTGCATATCATTATGGTTGGCGACGAGGACCGTTTGAAATCGGCCCTCTTGGCGCACGGAAATCCACGCAACGTTTCTATCGTGCATGCGAGCGAAGTGATCCGCATGCACGATTCTCCTGTGCTTGCCGTGCGCAAGAAGAAGGACGCCTCCTTGCTGGTCGCCCTGCGTCTGGTCAAGGAAGGCAAAGCGGACGGAGCCGTCAGCGCGGGCAACACGGGCGCCGTCATGGTGGCCTCGCGTACCATTCTGGGCCCCATCAAAGGTGTCGCTCGTTCGGCCATCTGCCAGATGCTCCCCACGACGAAGAAGGCCGTGCTGCTGCTTGACCTCGGCGCCAACGTGGACTGTACGGCCCGCCATCTCTGCGATTTCGCCGAGATGGGCGCGGTCTATTCCACGCGGGCCCTGGGGAACCCCAATCCGCGGGTCGGCCTCTTGAACATTGGAGAGGAACAGCTCAAAGGCAATGAATTGTCCCGGTCCGTGCATCGGAGCCTTAGCGCAGCCGAGCATGTGAATTTCATCGGCAATGTCGAGCCGCGCGGTATGTTTGAAGGCGTGGCGGACGTTGTCGTCTGTGACGGGTTTGTCGGGAATGTCGTCCTCAAGACCAGCGAGGCCGTTGGCGGGTTGCTGGGGCGGCTCCTGGTACGCGAACTGTCGTCGACCTGGATCAGCAAGCTGGGCGCACTCCTCAGCCGAGGGGCCTTCAAACGGCTCAAGCAGACCATCGACGCCAACGACTACACGGGGGCCCCGCTTCTCGGTGTCAACGGCGTTGTGATCATCCTCCACGGCGCCGCGACCGGGAAGGGCGTGGCAAACTCCATCGACGGCGCGCGCCTCGCATTCGAATCGCGCATCAACGACCATATCCGCAAGGGAATCGTGGATCTTCGCGATTCCGACGCCCATCTCGTGGAGAAGGAGAAGGACCGGTGATCTGCGTCCTCTTTCCCGGACAGGGGAGTCAGACGCCGGGAATGGGGCGGGACTTCTACGAAGCCAGCGACGCAGCCCGCGCCGTGTTCGATCAGGTTCTAACGCTCACCAATCAGCAGTTCCTCGACCTCATGTTTGAAGGTCCTGCCGAAGAGTTGTCCAAGTCCGAGAACGCACAACCTGCCCTTCTTGCGGCAGAAGCCGCCATCATGCAGCACCTCGCCGCAGCGGGAGTGCGCCCTGCATCCTGCGCGGGACACAGCTTCGGAGAATTTTCTGCGCTACTGACGGCGGGATCTCTCGATTTCGAATCGGCATTCCGCTTGGCTCAGGAACGTGGACGATGCATGGCGACCGACGTACCCGAGGGTGGCATGGCCGCCGTCGTGGGACTCGATGCAAGTGCTATCGACGATGCGTTGCCCGAGGGCGTTGAGGTGGCCAATTACAACGGCCCGAAGCAGACGATCATCTCGGGCACGAAAGCAGGACTCGCCGAGGCCGAACCGGCTTTGAAGGAAGCGGGCGCGCGCCGGGTCATGCCGCTCAACGTGGCCGGGCCGTTCCACACCAGCCATATGCGCGAAGCGCAGCGCACCTTCACGGCGGTGTTGGATACCATAGACATCCGCCCTCCCGCGACGCGCTTTGTGTCGTCGGTGAGCGGAAAAGACGAGAGCGACCCGGACGCGATCCGGACACTCTTGAGCGAACAGATCTGCAACTCGGTCCGATGGACCGATGTGATGGCATGCCTCGGCACCATCGAGGCGATTGAAGTCGGGCCGGGGCGTGTGCTTCAGGGCTTGGCGAAACGAACGGACGGCGCCCCCAGCGTGCGGTTGGCGGGTACTTTGGATGCAGCGGACGCGTTGGAGATATCTGAATGATGGGATTCGAGGGGAAAGTCGTGTTGGTGACGGGCGGTACGCGGGGAATCGGTTACGCGTGTGCGGAACGGTTCGCGCGTGAGGGCGCTCTTGTAGCATTGTGCGGACGGAAGATCGAAACCGCGGAGGCTGCTGCCAACCAGATCGCCGAATCCACCGGCGGCAAAGTCCTGGGCATCCAGGCGGATGTGTCGTGCCGGGACGCGGTCGATGCTATGGTGAAGCAGGTTCGCGATGAATTGGGGCCGGTACACGTGCTCGTGAACAACGCGGGCATCACGTGCGACGGTCTATTCGCGCGAATGAAGGACGACGTTTGGGCCGATGTGCTCAACACCGATCTCGTCGGCGTGTTCTACTGCTGTCGGGCCGTGTCCCGCGAAATGCTCAAGCAACGGGCTGGCCGCATCATCAGCATCTCGTCCATCGTGGGATTGCGGGGTCAGGCGGGCCAAGCCAATTATGCGGCCGCGAAATCCGGGCTTATCGGTTTAACAAAATCATTGGCGCGCGAGTTTGCGTCGCGCAGCATCACGGTGAATTGCATCGCGCCGGGCTACATCGAAACGGCTATGACAGCCGATCTGCCCGATGCCGCGAAGGAAACCATCCTCCAGAACGTACCCCTTGGCCGTGCCGGGTCCGCCGAGGAAGTGGCGGGATTGATCCGGTTCCTGGCCAGTGACGACGCCGCGTATATCACCGGCAGCGTCATCCAGGTCGACGGCGGCTTGGCCATGTAGCCCGTCTTTGCCTATTGCGCGAGGGAGCGAGGGAACGGCTCCAGTCGCGTTGGGGCGGGGATTCGGAAGACCCTCACCTGTGTCCTCTCCCAGAGGGAGAGGATCAGGAAGAGCCCTTCGACCACGGCAGCCCTACCAGCGGACCCGTGCGAAGGCCGCGGTGCCCACCACATACCCCACGGCTATCAATCCGAGCGACACCATGACAGCGCCCGACAGGATGGGTTCATCGAAGGGCAGAATCCCGTTTCCAAGACTCAACAAGGACGCGTTGGCGTCGATGATGAGTTGCGTGAAGGGGAGCAGATTCACCTGGAATCCGGGCAGAGCCACGAAGCTGATGGCCAACACCAGGACCACGATGCTCAAAACAATCTGGGCTCTCCGGAAAACCACACCCAGAATCGTCGATACCACCCCGATCCCCAGATATCCCACCAACGCTCCCGGCAAGATACGGCACGCTTCGCGAGCAAGCACGCCCGCGGAAA